>DATBIF010000047.1:0-3811 GCA_036557045.1 Steroidobacteraceae bacterium | reverse complement strand
CAGGTGGCCAGGCGAGTGCTGGCCATCGAGGGCGTCGATCGCTATCGTGCGCCGCTGATTCTCGAGGGTGGCGCGATCCACGTGGACGGCCAGGGAACCTGCCTCACCACCGAAGAGTGCCTGCTCAACCCCAACCGGAATCCCGATCTGACGCGCGCACAGACCGAGCAATACCTGCGCGAATATCTCGGCGTCGAGACCATCGTCTGGCTGGGGCGTGGCGTCCACGAGGACGAGACCAATGGTCACGTCGACAACCTGTGCTGCTTCGTGCGCCCGGCCGAAGTCTGCCTCACGTGGACCAATGACAAGAACGATCCGCAATACGCGATCTCGCACGACGCGTTCGAGCGCCTGTCGCAGGCGCGCGATGCGCGTGGCCGGCGCTTCAGGATTCACAAGCTGATCCAGCCGGGCCCGCTCTATGCGACGCAGGCGGAAGCCGACGGCGTGCGTCCCCTGCAAGGCACGCGCCCGCGTCCGGCCGGGCAACGCCTCGCCGGCTCCTATGTCAATTTCTACATTGCGAACCGTGGCATCGTGGTGCCGCTCCTGGACGCCAGGCGCGATGGACCAGCGGTCGCGGTGCTGAAGCGGGTCTTGCCGAAGCACAAGGTCGTCGGCGTGCCGGCACGCGAGATCCTGCTCGGCGGCGGCAACATTCACTGCATCACGCAGCAGGTGCCCCGGGCGGGCCGCCCTGCGGCTGGCTCGTAACCGCCTGTAACCGGCTTATAACCGCCAGCCAACTGACGTCCAGACCCGCGCGCCGGTACCATCTCCCGCCGGGGCCACCAGCGGCAGGTCTGCATGTCGATCACGCTCGACCAGGTCACCAAGCATTACCAGGGAGTGCCCGTCGTCAACGACGTTTCCCTGGACGTCCGCGAAGGCGAGTTCTTCGTGCTCCTCGGGCCGAGCGGCAGCGGCAAGAGCACGCTGCTGCGCGCGATCGCGGGTCTCACCAGCGTCGATCACGGGCGCATTGCCCTGCACGGCCGCGACGTCACCAACGTCTCCGCGCGTCAGCGCGGCGTCGGCCTCGTGTTCCAGAACTACGCGCTCTTCCGCCACATGACGGTGGCGGAGAACATCGAATTTGCGTTGCGCGTGCGGCGCATGCGCGCGCGCGATCGCCGCGAGCGACGCCAGGAACTGTTGCGACTGGTGGCTCTCGAGGGGCTCGACGATCGGCTGCCGACGCAGCTCTCCGGCGGTCAGCAGCAACGCATCGCCGTGGCGCGGGCGCTCGCGCACAAGCCCGAGGTGCTGCTGCTGGACGAGCCCTTCGGCGCGCTCGACGCCAAGATCCGCGAGGAGCTGCGGCGCACGATCCGCCAGGTGCAACGCGAGCTCAAGATCAGCACCGTGCTGGTCACGCACGATCAGCAGGAAGCCTTCGCGCTCGCCGATCGCATCGGGGTGATGAATCTCGGGCGCCTGCTGGAGACTGCGCCTCCCGATGAGCTCTATGCACGACCTGCGACGCGCTTCGTCGCGACCTTTCTCGGCGCTGCGAACCTGCTGCTCGCGCGCCAGACTTCCGACGGGATCCGCTTCGGAACAGCGCCGGTCGAGGTTCCGGGTGCCGAACGTGTCGATGGACGGCGCGAGCACGAAGTGGTCGCCGTACTGCGTCCGGAGGAAGCCGAGCTGGCTCCGACCCCCGAGGCGCTGGCATCGCCCTACATCGCGCAGGGGACGGTCGATGAGATCGTCTTCACGGGCGCGCTGGAACGCATTCGCATCCGCCTGAGCGATGGCGCCGCCAGTCAGCTCGTCGCTCCCGAGAACAGCCCCGACGCCGGGATGCTCGAGGCGAGCCGCACGCAGCGCGAGCAGCGTGTGTTCCCGGTGAATCCGGGCCAGCAGGTAGCAATCGGCATGCGCCGCATTCACCTGTTGCCAACACCGCTCTCGAGCTTCACCGCCTTTGGCGCGACGGTTCCCGAGGCCGGGGAACTCGGCCGCCACCCGTTCCTCGTGGATCTCGCCATGCGCATGCGCACGCGCATCACCGTGTGCGTGGAACCGGAGCTCACCGCGCATGCGCGCGAGGTTGCGGCGGCTTGCGCCGACCGCGGCGGCGTCGCGGTCCTCGCCGCGGCGCCCGACGTGGTTGGACAGATCGAATGGCTCTTCCGCCAGGGCATGGGCGAAGCGCTGGTGTTGCCGGCGCCTCCGGCCAATCCGCAGCGCGTCCTGATTCACTGGCTCGACCGGACGGCACGCAAGGGCACGATGGCCGTTGCGGCCAGCCTGCTGCGACATGTGGCTGCGGAAGCGGTATACGTCGGCATCATGCCGGCGACGACGCCCGACAGTCATCGCTCGCTCGGCATGCGCGCACTGCTCGACGCGCGCTCCGAGGCGCAGGCCATGCATAGCCTGGACATGCGAACCGAGCTGCGCTTCGGCGATATCGCGGCGGAACTCGCGGCGCAGCTGCGCGAGTCGCGTGATCAGATGCTGATTCTCGGCATTTCCGACATCCGGCAGCTGCGCGAGCGGTTCGTCGCGGTGTTCGCGGGCGCGACGGCGGCGCCGATCCTGGTGGTCTACCGTTCCGGCGAGGATGCACCGCGCACATGAGCAATTTCCGCCAGCCCAGCGTACTGCCCGGTTTCGGGCTGACGTTCGGTTTCGCCATGTTCTACCTGAGCGCGATCGTGCTGCTGCCACTCGCCGCGCTGGTGCTCAAGGCGGGGGCCATGCCGTGGAGTGAGTTTCTGCGCGTAATCCTCGATCCGCGCTCGGTCGCGTCTTATCGCCTGAGCTTCGGCGCGTCGCTCCTCGCCGCGAGCGTCAACGCGGTGTTCGGCTTCATCATCGCGTGGACCCTGGTGCGCTATGAGTTCCCCGGCCGCAAGATCATCGACGCGCTGATCGACATGCCGTTCGCGCTGCCGACGGCGGTGTCGGGCATCGCGCTCACCGCGGTGTTCGCGCAGAACGGCTGGATCGGGCAGTACCTCGAGCATTTCGGCATCAAGGTCGCCTACACCTGGATCGGTGTGACGGTGGCGCTCACGCTCATCGGGCTGCCGTTCGTGGTGCGATCGCTCCAGCCGGCCTTGCAGGAAGTGCAGAGCGATCTCGAGGATGCGGCGGAAACGCTGGGCGCGGGCCGACTCTATATTTTCCGCCGCATCATCCTGCCGACGGTCACGCCCGCGCTGTTGACCGGTTTCGCGCTCGCATTCGCGCGCGGAGTGGGCGAATACGGATCGGTGATCTTCATCGCCGGAAACCTGCCGATGAAGACCGAGATCACGCCGCTCCTCATCGTCATCCGGCTCGAGGAGTTCGACTACCAGGCGGCCGCGGCGCTCGGCTTCGTCACGCTCGTCATCTCGTTCCTCATGCTGCTCAGTATCAACCTGCTCCAGGCCTGGGGACGGCGCTGGATGGTGGCGGCAGGACGCTGATGGCGGTAGCCACCTACACCGCGCAACTCGAGGATCGCGCCACGCGGCCCGGGCGCGACACGATCGTCTCGCATCTGGCGCGCTGGATCCTGATCGGGCTGTCACTCGCATTCCTCGCGGCGCTCCTGTTTGCGCCGCTCGCCGCGGTCTTCGCGATGGCCCTCGAAAAGGGCATCGCGGCCTATCTGCTCAGCTTCATCGATCCGGATGCACGGGCGGCGATCCGTCTCACCCTGACCGTGGCGATCATCGTCGTGCCTTTGAATACCCTGTTCGGCATTACCGCCGCCTGGGCACTGGCGAAGTTCGAGTTCCGGGGCAAGAGCTTCTTCATCACGCTGATCGATCTGCCGCTCGGCGTTTCGCCGGTGGTCTCCGGGCTC
>DATBIF010000046.1:0-3586 GCA_036557045.1 Steroidobacteraceae bacterium | reverse complement strand
GTTACGTGCCACGGGCGTGACGAGGCAAGCCGGCGCGCACGACTCGTTCCACCCTCCCGCCAATACCGGTACACTGCGTTCGAGCAGTGGCGATGAGGCCGCACCGGACCAGATGAAGCAGTACCTGGCGATCTCGGCGATCGGCAGTGATCGAACGGGAATGGTTCACGACCTGACGCGTGTCGTGACCGACTGCGGTGGCAGCATCAGCGAGAGCCGCATGACGGCGCTGGGTTCGGAGTTCGCCATGCTGCTGCTGGTCTCGGGCAACTGGGCGGCGCTCGCCCGTCTCGAGACCGACCTGCGCAAGCTCGCCGATTCGAGCGAGCTCAGCATCCAGCTGCGACGCACCGAGCAGCGCACCGCGCGCAGCGACATGTTGCCGTACTCGGTCGACGTCGTGTGTCTCGACCAGACCGGCATCGTGTCCAGTCTCTCCGGCTTCTTCTCTTCACGCGGTATCGACATCGCGGAGCTGTCGACGCGCAGCTACGCAGCCGCGCACACCGGCGCACCGATGTTCTCGGTGCAGATGATCGTCAACGTGCCGAGTCGCATTCATCTCTCGACGCTGCGCGAGGAGTTCCTGGAGTTCTGCGACCATCTCAATCTCGACGCCATTCTCGAACCGGTAAAAATGTGATCGGAAGGATCCCCAAGTGAGCAAGACCGAAGTCGGGCGCAAGGCGCCCAGGCTCTCGCTGCCCTCCACCTCCGGCGAACGCTTCGCGCTCGCCGACGCCAGGGGCAGCAATCTCGTGGTGTATTTCTACCCGAAGGACAACACCACCGGATGCACGCGCGAGGCGCAGGACTTTCGCGAGCTGCACGGCGCATTCCGCAAGGCGAACGCCATCGTCGTGGGGATTTCGCCGGACAGCCTCGAGTCACATCACAAGTTCAGGGCGAAGTTCAAACTGCCGTTCGCGCTGCTGAGCGACGAGGACCGGAGCGCGTGCGAGCTCTTCGACGTGATCCGCGAGAAGAGCATGTACGGACGCAAGTTCATGGGCGTCGAGCGCAGCACTTTCCTGATCGATGCCGAGGGGCAGTTGCGCCGCGAATGGCGCAAGGTCAAGGTGGATGGGCACGCCGCCGAGGTGCTCGAGGCAGTCAAGTCTCTGTGAAAAATACCACGACGCAGCTGCCGGTTCGCGGCGTCACCCGACCGTGACCGGCCCATGAAACCTGTGCAGAGTAGCCCTCAGCGCCGCATCTTCGTCCTCGATACCAACGTGCTGATGCACGATCCGGCGGCGATCTTCCGCTTCGAAGAGCACGACATCTACATCCCGATGATCGTGCTCGAGGAGCTGGATGCCGGGAAGAGAGGCTTGTCGGAATCGGCGCGCAACGTGCGCCAGGTGAGCCGCTTCCTCGATGAGTTGATGCACAACGCGACCAAGGAGCAGATCGACCGCGGGCTGGAGCTGCCGGCTTCGAAGTCCGGCAACCACGGCAAGAAGCCGAGCACCGGGCATCTGTTCTTCCAGACACGGCAGCTCGAGTCCGGGCTGCCCGAGAACCTGCCGGGGCACGGCGCCGACAATCACATCCTGGCCAATACGCTCGCGCTGCAACGCGAGTTCCCGGACGCGCGCATCACGCTGGTGTCCAAGGACATCAACCTGCGCATCAAGGCCTCGATCATCGGCGTGCACGCCGAGGACTACTACAGCGACAAGACCATCGAGGATGCTGATCTGCTGTTCTCCGGCATGCAGGCCCTGCCCGAGAATTTCTGGGACCAGCTCGGGCGCGACATCGAGTCGTGGCAGGAAAGCAGCCGGACGTTCTACCGGGTGCGTGGTGCCGCGGTGCAGGAGTGGCAGCTCAACCAGTTCGTGTACGAGACCTCCGAGAACGGCATCGAGGCACTGGTTCGGGAAACGGATGGCGGGGTCGCGGTGCTCGAGCTCACGCGCGACTTTCGCAGCGACAAGAACAATGTCTGGGGAATTACGGCGCGCAATCGCGAGCAGAACTTCGCGCTCAACCTGCTCATGGATCCGCAGCTGGACTTCATCACCGTCCTGGGTCCGGCGGGCACCGGCAAGACGCTGCTGACCCTCGCCGCGGGCCTGATGCAGACGCTCGAGACCAACCGCTACTCCGAGATCATCATGTCGCGCGTGACGATCCCGCTGGGCGAGGACATCGGCTTCCTGCCGGGAACCGAGGAAGAAAAGATGGAGCCCTGGATGGGCGCGTTGATGGACAACCTGGAAGTGCTCACCCAGAGCCAGGAGGGCGGCAACTGGGGACGTGCAGCCACCAACGACCTGCTGCGCAAGCGCATCAAGATCCGCACCATCAACTTCATGCGTGGACGCACCTTCCTCAACCGCTTCATCATCATCGACGAAGCACAAAACCTGACACCCAAGCAGATGAAGGCGCTGGTCACGCGTGCCGGCCCCGGGACGAAACTGGTCTGCCTGGGGAACATCGCCCAGATCGACACGCCCTATCTCACCGAGACGACCTCGGGCTTGACGTTTGTTGTCAATCGCTTCCGTGGCTGGAAGCACGCCGGCCACGTCACCCTGATGCGTGGCGAACGGTCACGACTCGCAGACTACGCATCGGATATCCTGTAGCTGCCGATCCCCGCTCCGATCCGGCCGAACGGGCGGACGGGAGTGCGGTCCAACGGGTGACTCTCGCAAATACAAGGTCTTATGCGTCGATTCCTGATTACCGTGAGCGCCGGGCTGCTGGTGTGCAGCTCGGCGTGGCCGGGCGCCGAGGACCTGCCTGACATCGGCACCCCGGCCGATGCCACGATCACGCAGAGCGACGAGTACCAGATCGGCCTGATGGTCGTGAAGGGACTGCGCGACGCCGGCAGGATTCTCGAAGACCCTGAGACCACTGAGTACATCCAGTCGATCGGCAACCGACTCGCGAGTCATGCGCAGGACGGCAAGCAGCGCTTCACGTTCTTCGTCGTCAAGGATCCTGGCATCAACGCCTTCGCCCTGCCCGGCGGCTTCATCGGCGTCAACGAGGGCCTGATCCTCGCGACTGCGGACGAGAGCGAGCTCGCGGCGGTGCTCGCCCACGAAATCGCGCACGTCACACAGCGCCACGTCGCGCGCAGTATCCAGGCGGAAGGCCGGTCGAGCCTGGTATCGGCGGCCGCGATGCTGGCCGCGATCCTGATCGGCGCCACCACCGGCGTGGGCGCCGACGTCATGACCGGTGCGATTGCGGTTGCGCAGGGCGCCGCTGCACAGCAACGATTGAACTTCACCCGCGCCAACGAATACGAGGCCGATCGCATCGGCATCGGCACGATGGCTGCGAGCGGCTTCGATCCACAGGCGATGCCGGCATTCTTTGAAACCATGGGCCGGCGCGCGGGACTGCAGGGCAGCCAGATCCCCGAGCTCCTGCAGAGCCACCCCGTCACCACGGCGCGCATCGCCGAGTCACGCAATCGCGCCAAGGCGTACGACATTCCGATGCCGCCGGACAGCACGAGCTATGGGCTGACGCGCGAGCGCCTGCGTTTGCTCAGCCTCGACACTGGCACTGATGCGCGCACCTACTACAGCCAGTATCTCGCCACCCACAAGGACCG
>DATBIF010000045.1:0-1949 GCA_036557045.1 Steroidobacteraceae bacterium | reverse complement strand
CGGCATCTCGATGTTCGAGACTGCGATGGCCTGGTGGAGCAGCGATGCCCGTATCCGGCGCCTGGCTCCGGTGGAGGGACTCGAGCAGTTGCAGCAGGCGCTTCAGGCGGGTCACGGTGCGATCCTGCTCTCCGCCCATTTCACGACGCTCGAGATCGGCGCGCGCGCCCTCGCCGTCGCGCATCCGACGAGCATCATGTACCGACCGACAAAGAACGCACTGCTGGGACGATTTCTCGCACACAACCGTGCGCGTCGCACGCGGCGCGCGATTCCACGCGATGATATTCGCACGCTGGTGGCGACGCTCGGCGCCAACGAGGCCGTCTGGTACGCGCCCGATCAGAGCTTCAGGAAGAAGGGCGCGGAGATGGTGCCGTTCTTCGGCATTCCTGCGGCCACCAACACGGCGACCTCGCGGCTCGCGAAGATGACCGGCGCAGCGGTGCTGCCTTACTTTCCCGAGCGGCTTTCCGGCGCACGGGGGTATCGCATGCGCATCCTGCCGCCACTCGAGGGATTTCCGAGCGGCGATCGCGTCGCGGACGCAGCACGCTTCAATGCGCTGATCGAAGCGCACATTCGTCAGCTGCCCGAGCAGTACCTGTGGATCCACCGGCGCTTCAAGGGACTCACGCCCGACTATCCTCACTACTACGCTTCCGCGGGTGACTCGGGATGAGGGATCCAGGCGTGACCTCCGACGAAGGCGAACCAATACTGTCGCCGGCCGACGCCTCGGCAGGCGATGAAACGGCGACGGCGCCGCGTGCTCGCAGCGGCAGCCGCTCGCAGCGGCGCATGACATTCGGCAGACGCCTGGTCTACTGGATCGGCGTGCCGCTCGGCATCCTGCTGATCCGCTTCTTCTGGTACACGTGCCGCATCGTCGAGGTGGACGGCCGCTCGAACATCGAGGGACGCCTGCTCAAAGGCGAGCCGGCGGTGCTGTGTTACTGGCATCGCCACCAGCTCTTCTGCTGGCGCTACCTGCGCCAGTTGATCGGTCGCGGCGCGCGCATCGGCTGGCTGATCAGTGCGTCGGTCGACGGGCACGGGCCCAGTGAGATCGCGCGCCGTATCGGCGGCGGCATTGTCTTCCGGGGCTCAACGACCAGCGGGGGAACGGACGCCCTGCGCGCGATGTGCAAGGCGATCGCCCGCGATCACATTTCGCCTGCCACGACGCCCGACGGCCCGTATGGGCCGCATTCGGTGTTCAAACCGGGCATCGTCAAGCTCGCGCAGCTGGCGCACGTGCCGCTCATTCCCCTCAGCTACTGCGCCAGCCGCGCGTGGGTGCTCAGGACCTGGGATCGCTTCGTGATTCCGAAGCCTTTCTGCCGCATCGTCATGGCGGTCGGGGATCCTGTATTGGTGCCACGCCGTGTCGATGAAACGGAACTCGAGGGGATCCGCGGCCACATGGAGCAGGAGCTGCAGCGATTGTTCGAGGTCGCGCGCGCACGCCTTCAGTGATCGACGCAGTCGGCCGCTTCGAGCTGGATGGTCGAATGCTCGAGCGCGTAGCGGCGCGAGAGGAACAGCTTGATGTCCTGGAGCACGGCGGCGGACTCCGCATCAGGCTGAATGCGCGCGTGTAACGTCAGCAGCGGATGGCGTGAGGTGAGCGACCAGACGTGCACGTGATGCACGTCGACGACGCCCGCGACCGCGCTGCGCAGCTCCCGTTCGAGCTCGGAGATATCGAGCCACTCGGGGGAGCCTTCGAGCAGGATGTGTGCCGACTTCATCAGCAGGCTTCCCGCGGAGAACACAATCAGGCCCGCGACCACGAGTGCCAGCAGAGGATCGATGGTCGTCCATCCTGTGTAGATGATCACGAGCGCCGCGATCAACGCCGCCACGGATCCCAGCAGGTCGCTCATGACGTGCAGGAGAGCCGCTCGCAGGTTCATGTTCTCGGCATCGCCGCGCTTGAGGAGCAC
>DATBIF010000044.1:0-7178 GCA_036557045.1 Steroidobacteraceae bacterium | reverse complement strand
GGTAAAACCGGTTTCGTCCTGCTGAATCTGCGATTTCGTCGCCGCGACATGCCTGGTCACGGGAGCAGTGGAGGCTGCGCACCCGGCAAGCAGCAGCGCCGTCATGAGCCCCGGCAGCGTGCGGCAGTTCAAGGTCAGCCCTCCGATATGAGCTCGTGCTGACATCGCTACTCCTGCGGACTGGTGCGCTCGAAGAGCGCGGTCGGGCTCGCGCTCGCCGGGGGCGCGAGCGCTGCGGTTGGCACGGACTCGGCTGGCGGCGCGCTGCTGTCCGCCGGCACCACCGGTGGCTCCGGGTGGCGATACACGTAGCGATCGATCGAACCCAGGAACCCACTGCTGATCTCGGCTTTCGCGTAGCGGCCCGGCTTCAGCACCGCGAGACGCGCCAGGCTCTTTTCGGTCCACGCGTTGTAGATGCCCTTGCCCATCAGCTCGAGGTTCTTCTCGTGGACTGCGATCGCCTTCTCCTCGAGCGGGAAAGCCTCCTCTTCGATCGCGTCTTCGTACTTCTGCAGAGCAGCGCCATTGAGCCCCGCCGGGCGTTCCGAGTCGGTCAGCGAGCTGCTGAAGTTCGAGTAGATCTCGGCCATGTAGAAGGTGGCGGCCGCGGTGACTTCGCCGACCTCGTAGCCGACGAGGTTGCCGAAGGCTGTGGTGGCGGCATCCATGGCCCGCCGCTTCGCCTGCAGGCTCTGCTCGAACGGCTGCACCAGCTTGAGGACGGCAAAGCGCTCGTAGAGCTCCTCCGACAGCACCAGTCCGGAGCGTGCCGCGAGATTGCGCGTGCGGTCGGTGCGCTCGCTGCCCGCCGCGGCATCCATGCGCACGATTTCCCCGAGCTGCTGGTGATAGCGCTCCGTATCGTTCCTGGCCCGGTAGATCTCGGCGATCTTGGAGCGTGTCTCGACCGCCGCTTCGACCGGCTTCGGGAACTGCTCGACGTAACGGCAATACACGTCGAGCGCGCGGTCGACGCTCTTCGATTGCTGGTAGAGGTCGCCCGCGAGCAGCAGCGCCTCGGCACGCAGCTCCGGCTTGTCCGACTCGGTCGCGACACGCTCATACTCGGCGGCAGCTTGCGTAAGCTTTCCCGCTTCGCGCTGTACGAAGGCGATCTGCTTGGTCGCCTCCTTCTCGAGCTCGTGGCCCGGGTAAGTGCGACGGAAGGTGTCGAGCACGTCGGCTGCGGCAGTCCAGTCCTGCAGTCGAATCAGTGCGGCACCTGCGTCGTACTGGGCGTTCGCGCAGATCTTCGAGGTCGGTGCTGCCTTGCTGACGCGGAGGAAGTGATCGGCCGCCGCGCGGTAGTCGCCGCGCTCGTTCGCCTGTTCGCCTTGCTTGTAGATCGACGCCGCAAAGTTCTCGACGAGCGCCGGGCGCCCCTGGTCGTCCTGGGATGTCGCCTCGAGAACGCGTGCGTAAGCCTGCTCCGCCGGCGGGTACTCGGCGAGATCGAAGGAGGAGTGGGCGACGACGACCCAGGCGGTGCGCCGCACCGCAGGCGCCGCGCTGGGGAAACTGTCGATGAGCTTCTGTGCGGACGCGCGCGCGCGCACGAAATCTTTCATGTCGTACAGGTCTTCGGCCGCAGCACCGAGGACCACCGCGGCGTTTTCGTGCTGCGGAAAGGTGTCTGCGAACCTTAGAGAGCTCTCGACGGTGTCGCGCCGCGCGGCGTCCTTCGCATCGGCGCTCACGACTTTGAGGTACTCGCGATGCGCGTAGATCGCGGCGTAGCCGGCCGCGGCGGCCTTCTCGTGTGCCGGATATTCGTAGGCCGTGCGCTCGTACTCCCGGGCCGCTCCCGCCTGGTCGCCGTTCTCGCGCAACAGGTCCGCGAGCTGATAATTGAGCGCGGGCGCCTGCGAGTCGTCGTGGAACGAGTCGAGGAACTCGCGATACCAGCGCGCCGCTTCCGCATAGTTGGCGGGCTTTTCGGCGACCTGGCGCGCATCCTGGTATTGCGCGTGGTAGTGATTCGCGAGGTCTTTGAGGTTGCTCTTCAGATAGCCGAGCACCTGCGGTGACTTGTCGATCTCGAAATGGCGCCAGTATTCCGAGCGCAGCCCATAGCGGCTCGCGAATTCCTTCTTCGAGTCGAGCACCAGTATCGGGAAGCCGCCCGCCTCGTAGATCTCGATCACGCGCATGCTGAAGTGCGGTGAACTGGCGTGCAGCGGGTAGAGGTCGACGAACGCCTTGTAGACCTTGGCGGAGTCCTGGTAGCGGAGCTTGGCGAGATAGAACTCGCCGAAGTAGCGGTAAACCCGATCCTCGTAAGGACGGTGGCCGTTGGCGGCGAAGTACTCGCCGATGACTTCCGGCCCGCCGAGGTTCGAGAGACTCAGGCTCACGACCTGGAACGTGTCCTCGACACGACGCTCTTCTTCCTCCTCGTGCGTCGAGTCGAAGTCGTAGCCGCTCGCGACCTTGTAGTCGAGCAGTGCGAAGTAGCTGTGCAACGCCTCGTCGTAGAACTCCTGCTTGTAGAGCGCCCAGCCGAGCTTGTAGAGCGCGAGTTCGTAGTACTCCGAGCCCTGGCCCATGGCGACGACCGCCTGGTAGGCGCCCTCGGCGTCGCGATACTTGCGGCGCACGAAGAAATGCTCGGCGCGCCGGAACTGCACCTCATCGAGATAGCGCGAGTGCGGGTGCTCGGCGATCAGCTGTGCCATCACCTTCATGGCTTCGTCGGTGCGGCCGATCTCGTCGCACGCGCGCGCCTTCTGATAAAGCACCTGGTCGCGGTAGGCATAGGCCGGGTACTTGGCGAGCAACTCGTCGTAGAGCTTGATCGCTTCGGCCGGTCCGGCGCGCTCGAGGTCCCGATTTGCGCCCTCGGGCAGCGGCAGTTCGGTCAATGCGTCGGCGGAGAGGGAGGACGATTGCTTGGCGGCGCGCTGCTCGAGCTCGCGCTCCGAAACGGTGGGCATCTCCGTTTCCAGCGTCTTGCGGCGCGTGGCGGTGCGCGCATCGATCTTCGCGGCGGCCGCTGGTGTCGGCAGTGCGTCCGCGGCATGTTCGGAGGTGCGCGCCACCTTCGGTGCGGCCGCCGACTGACTCACCGGCCTGCTGTCGCCAAGGATTCCATACTCCTTCTCGATCTTGACGTCCGCGAGACGCCGCATGGCTTCGGGCGTCAACGCACCTTCCGGAGTGTCGTCCAGGAAGCGCTGATAGCTTTGTGCGGCCTTGTCGAGGCCTTCGCTCACCTGCACCGGCACGTCCTTCGTATCCGCCGGCACCTTGTGCAGACTTGCGAGGGTGCCCTTGTCCGGGCTCGCGGCGCAGGCGGCGAGAACCACGGTGAGCACTGCAATCAGGAGCAGGCGTGAGGGACGCATTCAGAACCCTCCGCCGGCCTGTGCCTTGGTGGCGCGATCGTAGCTGTCGGCGACCGCGTAGCGCGCCTGCGTCTGATAGACCTCGAGACGCTCGCCGCGCGCCTTGAGCTCGGCGACCGCCACGTTTTCGATCAACTGACCCTGCCGGGCGATGAGCGTATTCACCTGCGTGAGCGCCTCGCTGACTCGTGTGCGCAGACGGCTGATCGGCAGCTCATAGCCCATGTAACTGTGCACCGCGGCCTGTCGGGTCCTGACGAAGGAGTCGTAGCGCGCCTGCATGGTCGCGATGTCTTCGTTCAGAGCGTGTAAGTGCTCGTGAGCCTGCGTCAGCCGCTCGGGGTATTCGGTGCGCAGCGTCCAGGTGAGCACGCCCTTCAGGCGCTGCAGGCGCACCTGCAGAGCGGCGGCGCGCGGATCGGCGCTTGTCTGCAGCGCCGCCTCGAGCGCGCGGATGCGTTCCTGCACGATGCGCTCGTCGGCCGTGGCCAGCAGCTCCGGCCGCGGTGCGATCAGGATCGCCTGCAGGCGCTTGTCGAGGTTGGCGCGCTGCTCCATGCGCAGGCGGATCTGCGAGTCGAGCTCCCGGAACTCGGCATCGACCGTCGGCAGCAACGGCTCGTAGTTCTGGCGGCGCAGGCGGATGATGTCGTCGAAGGCATCGAAGCTCGCCTGCCAGACCAGCAGCTTCTTGTGCAGCTCCTCCATGTCGAGGTAGTTCTGCAGCGCCGTCTGGAAATCGTGCGAGGCCATCAGGTCCGTGAGATAGAAGGTTTCCGGCGTGTCGGGCAGGGCGCGCAGGCGCACGACCCATTCCTTGTCCTGCTTGATTTCCTCGCGCACCAGCGCCTCGAGGAACTTGCCTTCGCGGATGCTGCGGATCGAGGCATCCACTTTCTGCAGCTCCTCGCCGAAGGAGACGAGCGCGTTGTCGTAGAGAACTGCCGCGCGCCCGTACACGTTCAACTTGCCGTACGCATAAGGCAGCGCGAGCTTCGCTTCCTGCACCGCGCTGTCGGTGACGTCGCGCTGGATCAGGATGTTCCAGGGGACGAGGGCACGCTCGTAGTTGTTGGCCGAGGCGTACGCCCAGCCGGCACTGAGCAGGGCGCGGTTCGAATACGGCCCTTCCAGGTGAACGCGATCGAACGAGTGCTGCGCGCGATCGAAGTCCGCCGACTCCAGCATCAGCCGGCCGAGCAGCATGTTGGACTTGTCTTCGATCGCCGCGTTGGCGGGATCTTTGCCCTTCACCTGCCCGGCCTTGTCGAGCTGCTGCAGGGCCTCCGCCGAATGTCCCGACTGCAGCAGCGCAATCGCCAGGTTGTAGGCCGAGAACCCGCTCAGGCTTCCCGCGCCCTGCAATCGCTTGAGAACCTCCACCGCATCCGCCGGTCGCCCCAGCGCCAGGTAGACGTTCGCTCGCAGGAACTCGACGTCATCCCGTATCGCCTCCGGGATCTGGCCGTGGATGCGTTCGAGCGCCTCGAGTGCATCGTCCGGCTGACCCTTTTGAAAGTGGATGCGCGCCAGGCGAAACGCGGCTTCGTTGCGCACGCTCTCGTCGACGTTGCCTTCCAGGACCGCGCGAATGGCGCGCCCGGCGCGCAGGTGCATGCGGTAGTTGAGCTCGAAGTCGCCGACCTCGAACTCCGCTTGCCCGATGTGGTAGTGGAGCGGGTCGAGCTGCGGCTCGTCGACGCGACGGTGCTGCGCGAGCTCTGCGTCGAGGCGTTCCAGCGCCTCGAAGTAGTGACCCTGGTACGACTGATAGAGCGCTTCGCCGAAATAGAGATCCTTCAGATCGCCGGCACACGCGGGACCGCTGGCGAGGAACGCTGTCAGCAGGAAGCCTGGAATCGCGCGCCGCATGCGATTCACGGGTGCCAGTCCACGGCCTAGTGCCAGTCTCCGACGTCGATCGCGGGCTTGCCGGAATCCGGCCCTGCCAGCGTCACGCCGATGAGCTTGGGCCCGATGCCCTTGTCGAACGGGAAGCGCTCGGACTTCGTGTAGTCCTGGCCGCTCGGGAGCTTGCCGTTCAGGGAGACCTGGATCTCATGCTGTCCGGTCGCGACGTTCCCGGTGTAGATCCTCTGTACGCCGCCCTTCTGCAGCGCCTCGAGCTCCTTGAAGGTGTAGATGTAGTGCGCCGCCAGTTGCCCATCGATCTGCACCTGCACTGCGTCGAGTCGGAACGTCTCACCGGGAGACAGCGCCACGAAGACGGCCAGGTGAGTGTTCGAGGGATAGAGCAGCTTCTCTTCCAGCTGGTTGAGCTCCGCAGCGATGCTGAGCACGTCGGACTTGACCTCCTGCACCTGCTCGTCGAGGCCTTTCATCTGCTGGCGATAGCTGTCCTCAGCCCAGCCCGGGCTCACGCAGACGCAGATCAGAATGCTCAGTACCAAAGTCCGGATCGCGTGTGACATTGGTGCGCAACCTCCCAATGCTGGACGTAGCTGAGTCGATCGCGCGGAAGGTCGATTCGGGCGTCACAATTGGCCGGGCGCCACGACTGGTGAACCATGCGGTCAGGGCCGCGATGCAGTTCCCCGTGGCTGGCAGATCGGAGCAACGATGCTCGTGATGACGATGGTCGCAACTACCATCTGTATCCTCATCCCGACATCGTCTCCGCATCCCGACATCGTCTGCGCATCCCGACGTCTGCGCATCCCGACATCGCACTGCCCCCTGTCTCAAACGTGAGTCACTTGTGACGCACTTACCGTTTCCCCCTGCGATTCGCGCGCCAAGGTACGCACACACGGGGGGTGCAACTGTGAACTGCGTCAAGTAACCGGGCGGGACGCGCACGCGCTGAACATAATCGCGTCGCCGGCTGGAGACGGTAGGCCTTATCGCGCTGCGATGTTTGTGCGATTTGCGCCACGCGCGGCGCGTTGCGGATGTTCGAAAGACAGGCAGTTCGGTGTCACGATTTGCGGACCACCGGCGATGCAGATTGCAGTCGACAATGAAAAAGCCGGCGCGCCGTGGTCCTTGAACGTCGCTTCCGAATAGAGCGCGCTGTAACGCTCAGCAGTCACCGGTGTACTGCAGGTGTAGCCGGTGGCCGAGTGCTTGCAGCGCTGCCGCGACCAGCGGGCTTCGCGAAAATCCCGCGTGGTGCTGCTCGCACTCCAGGCAGTGACCGCGCGCGGCCTGCGATCCGGCTGCACGTTGACCTGCAGAACACTCGCCCCGGGGTCCCATGACCACGAGAGCTCCGGGAGCGTGTCGCCCCGAGCGGAATAGAGGAACAGCGCGCTCAGGCTCCCGATCAGCCGATCGACATCGCGCAGGCCGTGTCCCTGGTTCGGCATGTAGAGCACGCGCTTGGGCTCCTGCAGATCGTCCCAGTACAACTTGAGCGCATCGAGCGGCCAGTACCGATCGTTCGTGCCCAGCAGGATCAGCTTCGGTTGCGCGAGGCGCGCGCGGTAACTGTAGGGATCCACCATCGCGATGAGGTTGCGGCCGAGCTCCGAATCGATGCGTGCGGGCAGATCGATCTCGGAGTAGTCGCGGATCTGCTCGGAGAGCTCGCCGAACGTGGCCCGCTGCAGCCTGATCTGCTCCGGCATGTTGAGCATGTCGATGACCATTGGCGCGACGCTGGCGACGCGCGGATCGGTCGCTGCCGTGAGCCAGGAGGTCCAGCCGCGCTTGGAAGCGCCGGTGACCGTGAAGCGCTCGATGGCAATGCCCCAGCGCTCGCGCGCGATCTGCTGCACCGTGTCCATGGCGCGCACGGCGCTCTTCACCATCGGCAGGAGCAGGGGCCAGTCGGGTTCGCCCGTCTTGAGATACGAGTCGAATGTATAG
>DATBIF010000043.1:0-4456 GCA_036557045.1 Steroidobacteraceae bacterium | reverse complement strand
TGAAATACGAGGATCGCGACCTCGAGGGCAACCCCGGCTTCGTGCTCGGCCTGGGCCCGCAACGACAGGACATCACGCGCGGCGCTCGTATCGGCGCCGGCTTCCGTCCCTGGAACTACTTCGAGATCACGGTCGGCTACGAAACCGGCAAGCGCACCTCCAACGTGGACCTGGCCGAATACGACTACAACACCGCGATGGCGAATTTTACGTTCCGGTTCTGAGCGCCGCTGGCTGCAGCGGCTGCGCCCAGGGCAGCGCCTAGGTGCTGCGTGTGCGACCGAGCTCGCGCAGCAGGTACCAGATGAACAGCGTGTTCGTGACGAGATAGCGTCGCCACAGCCGCCGCGGCTCACGCCACAGGCGATGCAGCCATTCGAGGCCGTGCTCGCGCATCCAGCGCGGAGCGCGCGGCTGCTCGCCCGCGTGAAAGTCGAACGCGGCACCAACCCCGATCATCACTGCCGGGATGCGGCCACGCTGCTCGGCCATCCAGTATTCCTGCTTCGGACAGCCGAGCCCGACGAACACGATGCGCGCCCCGCTGCGCTGGATGGCAGAGGCGATCGCCGTGTTCTCCTGCTCAGTCAGGGAACGAAAAGGCGGTGACAGCGTGCCGGCGATGTCGAGTGCGGGCTGCGAGCACCGCAGGCGCGCTGTCATCCGCGCGAGTATCGAAGCCGTTGAGCCGATGAAGAACACCGGCAGCCCCAGATTGGCCGCACGCTCGCTCAGGCGCGCCAGCAGGTCCGGCCCATTGATTCGTTGCTGATCGTGGAATCCGCGGCGGCGCAGGTACCAGGCGAGCGGCATGCCGTCCGGCAGGGCGGCGTCCGCGCGGGTCAGCACCGACTGAAAGGTCGGGTCGCGGCGCGCCGTCACGACCGAGTGAACGTTGCAAATGCACACGTAGCGCGACTCGCGTTGCCGCGCCCAGTTCACGATCAGGTCGAGCGTGCGTGTCCAGGACAGAGCGTCCACGTGACAACCCAGAACCGGCGCGCCGTTGCGGCTGCGAGCGAAGGAGGACACCGCATTCATGCCGCCCTCCTCCCGTGCGGCTCGCGGATCGCGTCCTGGTAGATCGCGATCAGCCGTCGGTAGTTGATCTGCGGTGTGTATTCCGCTTCGTAGCGCTCGCGTGCGTTGAGACCCATCTGCTCCATGCGATTCGGGTGGGATCGCGCCCAATCGATTGCCTGGCGCAGCTCGCGCGCCGACCCGGGGGAGAACAGCAGGCCCGTCTTGCCGGGCTCGATCAGCTCTGCGAGTGCGCCGATCCGGCTCGCGATCACCGGCAGTCCGCAGGCGAATGCTTCGATGAGCACGCGTGGGAAGTTCTCGTACCAGACGCTTGGCAGTACCAGGAAGCTCGCGCGCCGCATCCGCGCCTGCACTTCCTGTTGCCCCAGGCGCCCAAGCAGTCGCACGCCCGGCAGCGCTCGCAACGTTCCCTCCTGTGGACCGGTACCGATCACATCGAAGGGCACGACATCCTCCAGGAGCGCGGCGCGCAGCGTTCCGACGCCCTTCTCCGGTGCGAGTCTGCCGACGAAGAGGCCGCCGAACCGAGCCTGGGGCGGAGTCGCGCCGATGTCGGCGAAATTGGGCCTGACGGCGATCTTGCTCGCAGGGATGCCCCCGGCGATGAACTTGCGTCGACAGAATTCGTTGAGCGCGATGTAGCGCGTGACCTTGGCCCGATACGATCCGAGCGTTCGATGCAGACCGAGGCTGCCGACCAGCACGGCCGACTGGGCAAGCGAACCCCGGTAACAACGGCGCACGATGCCGCGCCACGGCAGATGCCCGACGCAGTCCTCGCAGATCTGGCCGCCGCGCAGGAACATCGCCTGCGCACAGAACAGCCGGAAGTTGTGCAGCGTCTGCACCACCGCCACCCCCCGGCCCTGCGCGGCCCAATAGATCGATGGGGAGAGCAGCGGAAAGGTGTTGTGAACGTGCAGGATGTGCGGGCGAAACTTGTCGATGAGAGCACGAGTCTCGCGCGCGGCACGGCGCGACCAGAGCGCCGCGACGGCGGCGTCGCCCGTGGACTCGATCTCGCGATTGTCCCTGAGCAGAAACTCGACCGCGTGACCGCGGCTGCGCAGCAGCTCGGCTTCCGAGTCGACGACCTCATCCTCTCCGCCCCGTTCGCGGTAGCGGTTGTGAGCGAGGAGGACGCGGATCTCCTTCATGAGCGCGGTCCTGGCGCTGCGGGCGCGCCCGGGCGCAGCGATGCGCTCAGGAGCCCGGCCGGAACGCGCAGCCCCTGGACCAGCCGGTCGATCGCCGACTCGTCCGGCTCCTCATCCTGCGCACGCCAGTCCCTGGACGTGCCCGCCGGAAGCGCCTCGGTCTTCTGCCACGAACGCTGGTCCTGCCCCGAGAGCTTTTGCCACGCCGCCAGGCCATTCACGATGGGCTTGTCGCGGCTGCCCCAGCCAAGCGACATCCGCGGCGGCGTCGAGCCCACGAAGACATTGGCGTCCGACACGTTGTCGAGCCTGTCGGCCGGAAGCACCAGCGCCGCCTTGCCATTCCAGCCGATGACGTTCCCCACGACGCGATTGCCGCGCGGCACCCACTCCGGGTGCTCCGCGGACGGGCCGCGCTCGTCGACGATCGCGACGCCTTCCAGGGAATTGCCGGTCACCAGGTTGTGTGCGACGACCGACCTGGAGCTATTCGGCAGGTAGATGCCGCGCTGGCCGTTGGCCAGGAAGCGGTTGTCGTAGATCAGGGCGCCGCTGCCCGCCTCGTACTGCAGGCCCATGCCCTTGTTGTAGGCCGAGATGCTGTCGTGCACGCGGTTGTCGCGGTTCTGCCAGTCGAACCACATGCCGTCGCCGTTGTTGCCGAAGGCGCGGTGCCCGGAAATCTCCGAGTTCTGCAGTCCACCGTTGCCGACGAACTTGGCGCCGCCCGCCTCCCACCACTTGTTGAAGCCGCGAGTGTTGTTGAAGCTGGTCTCGTTGTCGGTCAGCCGTGCGTTGCGACCGCGCACTTTCATCCCGACGATGCCGCAATCCATGGCGCGGCTGTTGGTGATGGTGTTGTCGTCGCCCGTGATGTCGAAGCCGTTGCCGTCGGCCTGCGACACCCACACGTTGTCGAGCGTGAGGCGATCGCCGATCAGCGTGACCGCGCCTTGCTGGTTGATGGAGCTGGTATTCGAGTGCCGGATGCGCAGGTTGGCGAAGCGCCAGTTGCGTAGCTCCTCGCCGATCAGCACGTAGGAGCGCACGCTGACCTCGACCTCGTGCTCGCGCAGCGAGTCAGCCGGAAACTTCACGTAGAGGCGCTGGCTGGAAGCCTCATAAAAGAAGCTGCGCTCCGGCATGGTGCTGACGTTGCCCGGCTTGCGACCCGGCCAGATGCCGCCCTGTGAGCGATGCAGGGACGCCATGGGATGATTGGGCTTTTCCGGGTAGCCGCCAAATACCGTTCCGCCGATCTGTGTGAGCGGCGCACCGTCGACGAAGACCTGTTCGCTGTTCACATCCCAGTCGCGGCGCACGAACAGGTGTGTTCCCACTCTCTCCCAGTCATTGATGCGATCCGAACCCTTGATGGTCGCGGGCGCGTCAGCCGCGGACTCGATCCGGGTCACACGGCTCGCGCCGTGCGACCCTTTGAGCACTGCTTTGGCCTCACGAAGATCGAGCGTCGTACGGTGCACACCGGGCTCGAGGAACAGCGTGTCGCCGGGCTGCAGCGCGCGCAGGGCTGCAGCGGCGTCGTCGAATCTCTCGCGATCGGCCGGCAGCGGTTTCGCCGACCTGGCGGGCTCATCGGCCTTGAGGTACAGGGTCGCCGCCGCTGCGTGGGCCGAACAGCCGAGCCCCATGAGCAGCAATTGCAAACCCAGCGCGCATCCATTCACCGCGAACTTCATCATCTCGCTCCTTGCAGCGTCCCCGCCAGCGCGTCGTTGTAGATCCCGGTCATCCGATCAGCCTGGGCGGTCCAGGAGAATTCACGCGCCACGCGTTCGCGCGCCGCGATCGCCATGCGGCGGCGACGCTCGTAGTCGCCCGAAAGCGCCCGCAGCGCCTCCACGAGACCATTGATCGTGGCTTCGGGCGAGGTCGCAGGCACGGTGAGCCCGCAACTCTCATCGACGATTGCCGCCGGCCCGCCGTTGTCGAGACAGATCACCGGCACGCCGCGCGAGAGCGCCTCCAGCACGGCATTGCCGCTGGAATCGTGCAGGCTGGGGAACAGGAACACGTCGTGCTCAGCGTACAGCTCCAGCACGCGCTCGCGCTCCAGCCACGGCACCCAGCGAATGGCATGTGCGATCTCGAGCTCACGCGCCAGGGTGCGCAGTGAGGCGTAGGCAGGCCCCTTGCCCACGATGGTGAAGGTCGCGTCCGGGTCGGTGCCGAGCAGGCGTGCAAAAGCGCGCAGCGCGAGATGCAATCCTTTCCAATGCAGCAGGCGGCCGACG
>DATBIF010000042.1:0-8858 GCA_036557045.1 Steroidobacteraceae bacterium | reverse complement strand
GCGATCCGAAATTGTCGGTCTGAGGAGACCGTCGCGCTCGGCTCAGTTGGTCAGAGCGCGACGCGCATCGTGCGCGTCAGCGCCCACACCATCGTTCTGCGTGTGCGCGGGCCGAGCCCGAGCGGCGTGAGAAACATCTCGGCGGCCATCCGATGCGGGTAGTGGCGGAGCGCAAGGCGATGCACGTCCTTGCGAAACGCCCGATAAGCCGCCTTCACGTTGGTACGCCGCGGGTAACGCGTTTCGTACGTGTGGCGGAACGCGCAGAAGCCATCCTCATCCGTGGACTCGAGCGCGCGCTTCAGGAGCGCTGCGATGATCCGGCGGCGAGGCGTGCCTTCCGATGCCTGGTGCGCGAGGAAGAAGCGATAGAAATATTTGAAGTGTCGCACCTCGTCGCGGCGAATGTGGTCGAGAATCCGGTGCAGCACCGGCTCGCGCGCGGCCTCGCACAACATGCGGTAGTAGGTCGCCGTACCGGTCTCGACCACACAGCGCGCCGCGAGCTCGAGTGCGTGCGTCGGCTCGAGCTCATCCATGCGGCAGAGCGCGCCGTAGTCGACCATGAAGCGCGCATAACCGCCTTGCCAGTCGAAATCGGGCCACGCGGCCTGCACGTACGCACGTAGCGCACGCCCGTGTTGCAGCTCCTCGCTCTCCCAGTGATTGGCGAGCCACGCACACGCATCCGAGTCGTCGCGGTAGTAGTCGATGAGATTGCGCGTGTAGAGGCTCGCGCCCGATTCCACGAACGAGGCGGAGGCGAGCAGGAAGAACAGGCGCTCATCGTCCTGCACCAGGCTGGAGTCGAGACGCGTGAAGTCGATATCCTCGAGCCGCCAGGGGAGCTGCGGGGCTCCCAGGGGCTGCATGCGCGTGAGCGAGCGAGCCCGGCGCCCTGTGCTTGCGTTGTATCGTTGGCGCATTCGAATCTTCGATGCGAGCGTGCCCTTCGGGTTCCCACCGCGCCGCGACATCCATCCGCGCGGGAACCTGAGCGGAATCAGACATTCAGAGTCAGGCTATAGTCAACCCCATTCCAGTCGAGGAGAAGGCGCGTGCAGATCGGTATCGTGGGACTCGGCCGCATGGGCGGCAACATGGCGCGCCGGCTCGCGCGTCGCAAGGTCAACGTCGTCGGCTTCGATCGGACCGCGGCGAAACATGCCCAGTTTCGCGATGAGGCGGGCATCGTGCCGACCGACTCGCTCGAGGTACTGGTCGCGCAACTCAAGGCGCCGCGCGTCGTATGGCTGATGTTGCCCGCGGGAGCTGCGAGCCAGACCACGCTGCAAGCCCTGGCGGCGCGCCTGAGCGCCGGCGATGTCGTCGTCGACGGGGCCAACGCTCACTACAAGGACAGCATCCGACACGCAGCCGAACTGGCGAAGCATGGCATCGAATTCGTGGATGCGGGAGTGTCCGGGGGCATCTGGGGACTCGACAACGGCTATGGATTGATGCTCGGTGGCTCCGCCGCGGCGATCGAGCGCGTCAAACCATTTCTCCAGCATCTCGCGCCGGCGCCCGACAAGGGCTGGTTGCACTGTGGCCCGGTGGGTGCCGGGCACTTCGTGAAGATGGTCCACAACGGCATCGAGTACGGCATGATGCAGGCCTATGCCGAGGGCTTTGCCGTCATGCGCGAGAAAAAAGAGCTGGCGCTCGACCTGGGCGCGATCGCCGAGTGCTGGCGGCACGGCACCGTGATCCGCTCGTGGCTTCTCGATCTCACGGCACCGCTCCTGAGCGACGATAAGAAGCTCGTGGATGCTGCGCCGGTCGTCGCCGATTCTGGCGAGGGACGCTGGACCGCGCTCGAAGCCATCGAGCTCGGCGTGCCCGCACCGGTCATGAGCCTCGCGTTGATGATGCGCTGGGCGAGCCAGGGGCGCAGCGACTTTGCGGCGCGGCTCCTCGCGGGGATGCGCAACGCGTTCGGCGGGCACGAGATCGCGAAGAAGAAACCGGCTTCAGCGTGAAGCCGTCTGCAGGGCGGCCGCGTCGGCGAACACGATCGCCTGCTCGCGCGTCACCTTTGCGGCGGGGATCTCCTCGCGGCCTGCGAGCAGCTCGCGCAGTCGGACAGCTTTCGGCGTTCCGGTGATGATCCAGCAATGCGCACGCGCGCGGTTGATGCAGGGAAGCGTCAGCGTCATGCGCCGCGTGCCCGCGACGGTCTCGGTCGCCGCTACGTCGCGATCCGTGATCCTGAGCGTGGGAGCGCCCGGCAGGAGCGAAGCGGTGTGTCCGTCGGTGCCGAGCCCGAGCTGCACGATGTCGAGGATCGGCGGTGAGCCGGCGATGGACGCGAGCGTCCTGGCATAGTCACGCGCCGCCAGATCCGGATCGGGGCGCTCGACGGGCATCGGGTGCAGCTGCGTTTCATCGAGTCGCCCGCGCTTGCACAGGAGCGCGTGAATGCGCGCGAAATTGCGCCGCGGATCCGTGCTCGCGACGACGCGCTCATCGACCTGCACCACCTGCAGGGCGTGCCACGGCACGTTGCGCGTGATGAGCTCCTCGAGCGTCTTCCACGGTGTTTCGCCGCCACTCCACGCCATCACGCAGCGCCCGCGCGCGTTTACATCTTCCGTGATGTGCCCGGCCAGCCAGTCCGCTGCCAGCGCGGCCGCTGCTGCCGGGTCCTTGCCGATCATGATGCGCATGCGAGGTGGTTAGAGCTGCGGCTTGCCCCCTTCCCAGACCTGCTGCACGCACAGCTGGTCATCCAGTTCAACCAGGTCGGCACGCAGGCCCGCCGCGATGCTGCCGCGCTCTGCGTCGATGCGGAGGAACTCCGCCGGATACGTCGATGCCATGCGCGCCGCCTCGTCGAGCGGCAGGTCGAGGAGCCGTACCGCGTTGCGAACCGCCGTCGCCATGTCGAGAGCGGAGCCCGCGAGCACGCCGCTCGCGGTCTTGCACACGCCATCGGCGCAGGTCACAGGCTCGCCGCCGAGCATGAAGGAGGTTTCGCTCGAGCCGACCACGGACATCGCATCGGTCACCAGCATCGTGCGCCCGCGCCGCTTTGCGGCGACGGCGATGCGCAGGGCAGCCGGGTGCACATGGTGGCCGTCGACGATGAGCCCGCACCAGCAGTCCGCATTGTCCAGCGCCGCGCCGACCATTCCGGGATCACGCGCGTGCAGCGGCGACATCGCGTTGAAGAGATGAGTCACGCCGCGCACGCCGGCCGCGAATGCCGCATGCGCGGTGGCGTAGTTCGCCGCGGTGTGCCCGGCGCTGAGAATCACTCCACGCTGCGCGAGCTCGCGAATCGTCGCGGGCGGCACGCACTCGGGCGCGACGGTCAGCAGCGTGCGACCGGTCGGCGAGGTGACGATATCGATGAGCTCGCGATCGACCTGGCGAAAGAGCGCCGGGTCGTGCACGCCCGGCCGCGAGGGCGAGAGAAGCGGTCCCTCGAAATGAATGCCGAGCACGCCCGACTCGCCCGCCGCAATGGCTTCGCGAACCGCATGCGCCGCCGCGCGCATCACGGCGAGGTCCGTCGTGATCAGCGTCGGCAGGAGTCCGGTCGTGCCGAAGCGCCGATGGGCGGCAGCGATGCGTTTCACCGCGGTCGCCGTGGGCTCATCATTCAGCAGGACACCGCCGCCTCCGTTCACCTGGCAGTCGATGAACCCCGGCACGAGCGCGCGTCGCTTGAGATCGTGAGCCTGCGCACGCGCGACGCGCGGATCGCTCGCGGCGACGAGCGCCGTGATGTGCTCGCCATCGATCAGCACGGCGCGATCGGCGTGAAAGCCATCGCCGAGGAGAACTCGCCCGTTGACGAGCGCAATACTCATTCAGACGGTCCGTGTGACCTTGCGCAGGCTGGGCGGCGCATCGGGATCACGGCCGCGCCGCAAGGCGAGTGCGTTGACGGCGCGATAGAAGCTCTGGATTTCGAGCAGCGGCGTGCAGGCAGCGTGGCCGATGGCCGGCACCGCCAGGATTCCGGGGCCGCTGGCGGCATCGTTCGCGATGAGCACGTTGGCGCCACGCGCGCGAAATTCCTCGCTCAGGCTCACCAGACCCGGGCGCGTCTCGTCGTCCTGCGTGAAGCACAGGATCGGAAAACCCGGCCCGACCAGCGTCATCGGACCATGCATGACTTCTGCACCGCTGAAAGCTTCCGCGTGCAGGCCGCAGGTCTCCTTGAACTTGAGCGCCGCTTCCTGCGCCGCGCCGAGACCGAAGCCGCGCGCGAGGACGAAGAGATTGCGCGCATCGACCAGCGCCTCGACGAGACCCGACCAGTCGGCGTTCCAGGCCAGGCTCAACCGTTCCGGAAGGGTGCGCAGCGCCGCCAGCAAGTGCGCATCGTCCTTCCAGTGGGCGGCGAGATTGAGGATGGCCGCAAGCGAGCAAAGATAGCTCTTCGTGGCCGCGACGCTGTTCTCCGGCCCGGCGTGCAGGTCGATGAAGGTGTCCGCGAGTCCCGTGAGCGGCGCGTCCGGTGAGTTCACCAGGGTGATCACGCGCGCACCGGCCGCCCGTGCCGACTCGGCTTGTCGCAGCAGGTCCGGACTGCGGCCCGACTGGGAAATCGCGATGAACAGTACGTCGGCGAGATCCTGGGTCGTGCCATAGAGCGAGCTCACCGAGGGCGCGGCCGAGGCGGTCACGATGCCGAGCTGCGTTTCGAAAATGTACTTGGCGAAGGTCGCGGCGTGATCGGAACTGCCGCGGGCGCTCGTCACGATGAAGCGTGGCGGACTGGCGCGCAGGTCGTCGGCGAGGCGGCGCACTGTGGTCGCGTTGCGCTCGAACTGGCGCGCAATTGCGCCCGCGCTCTGCGCCGCCTCCCTGAACATCAGCGTGTCTTCGGGCTTGCGGGCCTTTACGGACGAGGATCGGGCCATGGCTTCGGCAGCTGCACTGCTCACGATGAAACTAGCCGCTGGACGCCGGCGCACGCGCCGTCGAACCGCGAACCACGAGCACCGGAGTGAAGCCGCGGCTGCGTCCGGACACGCTGTGCTTGCTGACGACGTTCGGGCGCAGCTCCGAGATCAGGAGGAGCGTCGCGGCGCGCGCGATCTCCTCGGTGGCCTGGCGCGCGGTGGTGAGCGCCGGCCAGGACTGGCGCGAGAAAGGGCTGTCTTCGAATCCGGCGATGGAGAGCTCGTTCGGCACATCGAGACCCATCGAGCGCGCGGCGACCAGCGCGCCCGCGGCGATTTCGTCGTTCGAGCCGAAGATCGCGGTCGGCCGCTTTGCGAGTGACAGGAGCTTGCGGGTCCCGCGAAAGCCATCGTCGAACGAATAGTCGCCGGGCAAGGCGAGCGAATCGTCGATCGCGATGCCATAGCGCTCGAGCGCGAGGCGGTAGCCCTTGTAACGCTCGAAACTCGAAAGGTGTGCGGTGCCGCCCCACAGGAACCCGATGCGCTCGTGACCGAGCTGGATGAGATGTTCGGTGATCGCATAGGCAGCGTCGCGGTCGTCCACGTACACGCAGGGCAGGTCGTCCTTCGGATCCTCGGCCGCGGAAATGATGCGCACCAGGTGCACGCCGTTGGCGCTCAGATACTTCAGGAGCTCCGGACGCTCGGACATCGGCGGCGCGAGGATCAGGCCCGCCAGGCGCGAGCGGCGCGCGAGATCGAGCAGTTCCTCCGCGATCTGCGGCGAGGCGGCGTTGCACGGATGGATCTGCAGGCCGAACCCGGTCTCCCGGCACGCCGAGAGCACGCCGCTCTGCACGCTGATCACGTAGTAGGGGTTCGGGTTGTCGTAGGCGAGGCCGATCGCGTAGGACTTGGCGCTGCGCAGGTTCCGGGCGGAGATATCGGGGTGGTAGTTGAGCTCGGAGATCACTTCGAGCACGCGGTTGCGCGTGCGGTCGCGCACCGAGGGCTCGTTGTTGATGACTCGTGAGACGGTCTTCGGGGAGACCTTCGATCGCTTGGCAACGTCCGTAATCGTCGCTTTGCGCACCCTCGAGATCCTTAGGCCGGCAGCACGTGCGCTACGTTTTATCACAGCTGGGCCGCTAATCGTCCCCAACCTCGTGCTGTTTGTTCGGATCGGACTCAAATCTGCTGGAGCGCGGAGCCAGCCCGGGAAGCGGTGTCACGCATGCCCGCACCATGACCCTTCAGGCCGTAGTAGAGAATGTAGAGATAGCAGGGCACGGTGATCGCCAGGAAAACCGCCTGGAAATCGAAGTGGTCCTTCAGGTGGGCAAACAGGTTCGGCAGGATCGCCCCGCCGGCAATGCCCATGATGAGGATCGCCGAGCCCTTCTCGGTGAAGCGCCCGAGATTGCGGATCGCGAGCGGAAAAATCGCCGGCCACATGAGCGCATTGGCGAGTCCCAGCGCCGCGACGAATCCCACCGACACATAGCCTGAAGTCAGGAAGGCGGCGAAGGCGAACACGACGCCGAGCACCGCCGAGATGCTGAGTCCCTGCTGCTGGGAAATGTAGCGTGGAATCGCGATGACTCCCGCAACGTAACCAACCAGCATCGCGCTGAGCGTCAGGGCCGTGAAGTACTTGGTCTGGTCGGTCGGGATGTGGAAGCCCTTGCCGTAGGTGCCGATCGCATCACCCGCCAGCACCTCCACGCCGACGTAAACGAAGATACAGAAGGCGCCCAGCCACAGGTGCGGGAACTGGAAGATGCTCCTGCGCGTTTCGCCGCGTGTGGCGGCCTCGGCGTTCGCCTCGGAGGCGCGAATCTCAGGCAGCGGCGACTTGATGATCCAGATCGCGAGCAGCACCAGGAGCGAGGCGAGCACGAGATACGGCGCGTACACCTTGGCCGCGAATTCGTTGAGGATCGTCGCGCGCGCTTCGGGACTCGCCGCCGCATTCACCTGCGCCTCGAGGTGATCGATGCCGCGTAATACCAGCGCGCCGAGCACGATCGGGCTGAGGATGCCCGCCAGCTTGTTGCAGATCCCCATGATGCTGATGCGGCGCGCCGCGCTTTCGATCGGCCCGAGGATGCTGATGTAGGGGTTCGACGCGGTCTGCAGCAGCGCGAGCCCTGAGCCGATGACGAAGAGTCCGGTGAGCGCGAGCGGGTAGTGACGCTGCGTCGCGTAGGTCGCGAACACGTAGCTGCCGAGCGCCATCACCAGCAGGCCGAGCGCCATGCCCTTCTTCATGCCGGTGCGCTCGAGAATCCACGAAGAGGGGAGCGCGAGGAAGAAGTACGCCATGTAGAACGCCGTCGTCACCAGGAACGCCTTCGCATCCGTGTCGAGATCGAAGGCGAGCTTCACGAAGGTGATCAGCGGACCGTTCACCCAGGTGACGAATCCGAAGACGAAGAACAGCACGCCGATGATGACGATCGAGGTGATGTAGCGCCGGTCGGCGGGCAGCGATTGCGCATTCGACATGATTTCAATACTCCGCGTTTCTCGTTGATTTTGCAGCCGTAGTCAGTTCGCCAGAGCCGCACTGTCAACGTTGTCATGGCGACTTTGAGACCCCTGCCTCAGTGGCTGGACGAACCCCCGTCGTAGGGTCCGCGCAACAGTTGTAGTACACGCAAGGAGGTTATTTCTGGCCCCAAAACGCCATCTGGGCGGCCATCGCAAGTGACGTTGCGCATGGCACACGAACTTACGACGGCTTGACATCGATGTCAAAAAGTCTTAACCATACGCGCCAACGACTGCCTGACTGCTCGACGTTCACAGGTCCCGATCCGTGCTTGAGGCGAGGAGCTTGGCGAGAAAAGTCGCACCGATCCTGGCGACTGACATCGGCGGCACGTATGCGCGGCTCGCGCTCGTGCACCCCGCTGAGCGCGGCGTGCGCGCGCCGCAAGTGAGCCGTTTCCGTCAGTACGCGTGTGCCGAATACCCGAGCCTCGCCGCAATTTTCGCGGACTACCTCTCAACGCTCGAGACCGCTGCGGTCGAGCGCGTCACCATCGCCAGCGCGGGCTTTCCGGTCGGCGACACCATGTTGCAATCGAATCTGCCGTGGCCGGTGTCGCTCGGCGAACTGCGCGAACGCTTCGGCTTTCGCGATCTCAGGCTCATCAACGATTTCGCGGCGATCGCCTACGGGACGCAGTTCCTCGCGCCCGAAGACACGACGCTCATCAGCCAGGCCACGCGCGCGGCCAACGCCGGCGCGACGCTCGTGCTCGGTCCGGGCACCGGCCTCGGCGCCGCCGTGCTGTTGCCGGGTCCGCAGCACCCGTTGGTGCTCAGCACCGAGGCGGGCCAGGTCGCATTCGCACCCACCACCGATCTCGAGATCGAGATCCTCAAGGTGCTGCGCTCACGCATGCCACACGTCTCGAACGAGAACGTCGTGTCGGGTCCGGGCATCGTCAACCTGCACAACGCGCTCTGCGTGATCAATTCGGAGCGGCCGCTCTATCGCACGCCGGCGGAGATCTCGAGCGCGGCGCTCGATGACGGCGAGCCGATGGCGACGCAGGTGCTCGAGGTGTTCTGCGGAGCGATGGGGAGCGTCGCGGGACTGCTGACGCTCCTCTACGGGGCACATGGCGGGGTGTTCCTCGCCGGCGGCGTGTTGCCGCGAATCAAGAATTTCCTGCTCAAGAGCAGCTTCATGGAGCGCTTCTTCGGCACGAGTCCGATGCGGACTCTGCTCGAACAGATCCCGGTGAAGCTGGTCGAGCACGGCCAGCTCGGCGTAATCGGCGCGGCGAGCTGGTATGCCGATAACCATGCCGGAGAGTGAGAACACAGCAGTTTTGCGGGTGAGCTGAAGCACACGAGCGCGGTCCGGGCAGCGTGCCCGCAGGCCGGTTAACGACTGGTAACAGTGGAGAACAGGGGGACATATGAGTTCCAGCAGATCGATCTCGAGAGACATCAAGCGGGTCCTGTATGGTTCGGCCGTGG
>DATBIF010000041.1:0-6118 GCA_036557045.1 Steroidobacteraceae bacterium | reverse complement strand
GATCCCGCCGGTGCGCGTCGTTGGCTCGACCGCGCGCGGCAGCTGGGCCTTCCCGAGGCGCAACAGGCGGAGGCGCGCGCGGCGTTGCCGCTTGAGTTTCGCCCGCAGGTCGATCTGACCGATCCCACGGCCAGACGGGATGCGCTCTGGCTCGCCGCCGAGCGTGGTGACTTGCCGGTGGTCGAGGCGCTCTCCGAGCGTGAGCTGGTCGATGCGCATGACGAGTTCGGCAGAGGCGCGTTGGCCCGCGCGGCGCAAGCAGGGCAGGCCGAGACCACGGCTCTCCTGATTCGCAAGGGAGCGAATGTCAGCGCGCCGGACAAGTTCCACGCGACGCCATTGATGCTGGCGGCGCAAAGCGGCAATGTCGCAACGGTCGACGCGATCCTTGCAGGCGGCGCCTCGCTGGAGGCTGCCGACGAGAGCGGCAACACGGCGCTCATGTATGCCGCGCGGTCCGGGCGCCTGAGTTGTGTCGAGCGACTGCTGGCCGCCGGAGCGATTGTTGGTTCCCGCAATTCCCAGGACTGGTCAGCGCTCGATTTTGCCCTGGATGCCGGCGCGGCGGATGTCGCCGCACTGCTGAAGAACAAGGGCGCTACTGCGCTGCGCCACTCCGCCGCCTCGACCACGGGTGCGGCTCTCACTACGGTGCAGCGCGCTCCGCAACCGCAGGCCGACCTGTACGCGAGCTGGCCGGACCTTGCCGTCGCCGCCTCGCGCGACGACGCGGCGCTGCTCAATGCAGTGATCGCGCGTGGCGCGGACCCGAACAGCGCAACTAGGTCGGGCGTACCGGTCCTGCTGATCGCCACGCAAGCCAATGCCCCGAAGAGCGTCGCGGCGCTGCTCAAGGCCGGAGCCAGCCCGTCCTCCTCGGACCGCCAGGGAAATACGGCACTCGATCTCGCGGCGCGCGCGGGCTACGCCGATGTCATCGAAGTTCTGCTCGCGCATGGCGCGCGACCGCTGGTCTCCGCGCGCTCGCAGGAGCCCCCGATAGTCGCAGCGGCAAAGTCGGGGAACCCGCGAGCCGCGCGCGCACTGATCGCGGGAGGCGCGGCGGCGACCGCCGCCGATGCTGACGGAACCACTGCGCTCATGATCGTGGCGCGCGGCCCGCAGGTCGAATTTGCGCAGCAACTTCTCGATGCGGGCGGGCGCATCGACCAGGACGACCAGTCGGGCAGAACCGCACTCTGGTATGCAGCGAGCGCGGCAAACCTGCCCATGGTGAGGATGCTCGCGAGCCGGGGGGCGGACATCGAACACGCCGACAAGACCGGCATGACACCGCTCGCTGCTGCCGCGGCCGCCGGCGCCGCGGACACGGTCGGCTTTCTGCTCGAAAAGGGCGCGCGCGCCAATAGCAGCACGACGCGCGGCGACACTCCGCTGTTGCTCGCGGCAGCGGGCGGCCACGAGCAAGCCGTGGAAAGGCTGCTCTCCGCACGCGCCGACAAGAACGTGCAGAACCGGTCCGGTGATACCGCGCTGATGCTGGCGACGCGTTCGGGGAGCACCGCGGTCGTACGCCGCCTGGTGGATTCGGGAGCCAACACCAAACTGCGGAACAGCGATCACGCAGCAGCTGTCGACATTGCCGGAGCGCGAGGCTTCGCCAATCTGGTGCAGCTGCTGGGTGGTCAGTAGAAGAAAGCAGAAGACTACGAGAAATCAAGAAATACCGAGGGGAGCCGCCGCTCTGCGACGGCACGAAGGGGCCGTGAATCATCTAGCCGGGTATCGGTATGGATGAGCTGCAGCGATTCATTGCGAGGAGCTGCCGGGACCTGCTGGTCCCCGTAGTCAGGCTGCTGCTCAAGAGTGGCATCAGCTGGAAGACATTCAGCGACGTCGCGCGTCAGGCTTTCGTGGAAGTTGCGACCCGTGAATTCGGTACCGACGGCCGCCCGGCGAATACCTCGCGGGTCGCGACGCTCACCGGAATTACCCGTCGCGAGGTGCGTCGCCAGCAGGACCTGCTTGCCACCGATTCGAGGACAGCCAACGGATTGCTGAGTCCAGCCGCCCGGGTTCTGTCCGCGTGGCATCGCGACCCGGACTTTGTCGGCGCCCACCGCCGGCCGCGCGAGCTGCCGCTCGAGGGCCCCAGTCCAAACCTTGCCGAATTGGTGCGACGGCATGTTGGCGGACAGACCTCGGTCACCGCGCTGCTCAAGGAATTGCAGAATATTGGAGCCGTGGTGCAACTCGCTGATGGGCGAATACGCGTGAACAAGCGCGCCTTCGTGCCCGGGCCCACGGACCCGGCGCAGATCCGCTTGTGGTCCAACGTCCTGCGCGATGTTGGAGCAACGCTGGAATACAACATCACGCGCGCACGGGGCAGGCCCGCGCGTTTCGAGCGCAGAGCGTTGAGTCTCGAAGTGGATCGCGCAGCGTTGCCTGCATTCAGGCAGCTGCTGGAAGTCCAGGGCGAAGCGTTCCTGGAAAGCATCGACGACTGGCTGACTGCTCACGAGGTGAAGGGAGATGCAGCGGCCGACGCGATCCGGCTCGGCGCGGGTATCTATCACATCGAAGACGTGCGGCCCAGATCGAAATGACTGAGCCGTACCGGGCGGTGGCACCCGCGTCGCGGTCGACGCGAGTGCCAGATCCAGGCAATCAGTTTGAAGCGCTGAGAATCACGTTGACGTGACGCGCGGAGAGCGTGCTGGTCGCCGCGTCGAACGATCCGCTCGCGTTCATGGCCAACGCCTTGCTGCCGGCCGCCAGCTTCTCGCTCAGGCGCGCCGTGAACTCGGCAAAGTCGCTGAAGACTTCCACGCGGCGCGGCTGACCAATCGCGTACAGGCCGTTGCCGTCAACCGGTTTGATGGTGGGGGCCGTCGGCAGCGTCTCGATGTCGATCAGCCGCGGACCGATCGCAATGAAGTGCCGGGGACCCAGGTTGGCATTGGCGTTGTCGATGACGATCGACTGCGCGTCCATGCTGAGGAAGGGCGCAGCGGTGCCGGTGAGTCCCCAGCCGATGCCGAGCAGTGCCGTCACGTCCTGGAAGTCGACCAGCGTGCGGCCGGTGAAGTCCGGTGGCGCCGCGCCGAACGGCGTGACGAGGCCGAACACGCGCGCCGGCGACCCGTCGGTCAGACGGCTCAGGTCCAGGTTGCCCGTCGTGACCTCGTAGTTGGTCGGATCGGCATTGGTGTCAGGCGCCGAGCCCGTGCCGGTGAAGTCGAAGATACTCACGCGCCGCCCATCGATGCTGTCTAGGTCGAGCGCAAGGTTGCCTGGGCTCGTGGATATCACCGTGCCGAGCAGGCGCGTGGTCTCGAGTCGCACGCGACCCTGCTGCGCATCGAGAGTCACCTGGGTGCCGTTGTTGGTGGCTGTGCCGAAGGCGCGAATACGCTGACCGACCGAGATGGCCTCCGCACCTGGCGCGTTACCCATTTCGCCATCGCGGATCACCTTGGTGTCAGGACCGACGATCAGGGTGATGTCGTCGCGGATGAACGTGACACTGCCGGAGCGGCGAATCATCGTTCCGCCGCGCACGGTCAGGGTATCGCCGTTGCGTGCAGTGACGTTGCCCGCGAGCACGTCGAACTGCGAGCCCGCGACGCTCGTGCCCGCCCGCACGCGCTCGGCCGTGAAGCTGCGGTTGGGTACATCGAGCGTGCCGAATGCGACGGTCGCCGTACCGACCCCATCCTGCGCCAGCGCGTCCAGCCCCGCCTCGCCCGTAAAGGTCTGTCCGTCGACCTCGAAGGCGGTGGTCGAAGTCGTATGCACGGTGAACTGACCGAGCCGCGCGTCGCGCAGATCGAATGGACGCACGTCAACCGTATAACTGTTGCCAGCCGAGTCGACGCTGACCAGAGGTCCGCGCACGCGCAGCTCCTTCTGATCCACCGGTTCGAGAGAAGCCACGACGAAAGGCTGAGCGGTCGCAGTGACCGGGTCCGTGGTGATGTCGACCGTGTGCGAGGCCGCCAGGTCGAAGTCCAGCTGCAGCAGGGCGGGGCGTCCCGGCGTGATCACGACGTGGTTGCGATTGTCGAGCATGATGTCGACGTCCACGACGCCGAGCGGCTGACCGTTCTGGTCCACGACCTTCGCGGCGCGCGGCTCGCCATTCACTTCGACCGTGACCTCGGCGTTGGTGTAATCGAGGCGCAGGGTACCCTGGACGTAGGTGCCGTTCGGGATGGTCGCCGCGGTCACGAACTCGGTGAGGTCGACCAGCTGTGCGAAGTCGACGCGAGTGGTCACCGGCAGTGTTTGCACCACGCTGCCGTCCGCTTTCTTCAGCGTGAGCGACTGGACGTCGACGCTGTAGCTGAGGAAATCGCCGTCGGCATCCGTAATGGCAACGAGCAGCGGACCGCAATCGGATGCGCCGCAGCCCTGCGCAGGCGGCGTGGTCGTGCCGCCCGAATTCATTCCGCCGCCACCGCCGCAACCGCCGAGCACGAGCGCCAACGCGAGCAGCGCGAACTGGATTCCAAGCCGGCGCAGAACCCCCCGACCGTGGTGAGCGCGAGCAGCGAAAACCGATGCAGACATGGCTAAACCTCCCGAGAACCCGTCCATGCGGGAGGGATAACGCGGGCTCGTCTGATCGGTTGACCGAAGGCTGACATCGCCTTCCGCATCAACTGCTTGCCTTGATTTCTTAGAAAATCATGACAGAATGAAGCGCAACTCATCAAAAGAAGTCGGGGAGAAAGTGTGTGGCAGGTCCGCCAACCGGGCCCGCCAAGCTGACAGACTTCACCGGCGTTGGGGGAGACAGAGCGCGAATGGCCATGGGAACAGTGCCGCCTGGACCGGTCAGTGATCTGACCGCCTCGGACATCCTCTCTCCCCAGCTCTGGGCACGTTCCAACATCCGTCCTACCCTGGGCCTCGACGTCACCTGCACCAAGATCGCGGTCGATTTTCAGTGCATGACGGAGGCGACCGCCGACGCCTGCATCCGGCAGAACCTCGACGCGCTGCGCGAGGCGACGCACACCGACGCAACCTTCATTGCGCTCTTCGACGAAGACAGCGCGTATGTGGAATCGCTGTCGGTGTCGAAGAGCATGTTCACGCAATGCACGCCCGAAGTGCTCAAGGGCGACATGCTCGAAGCGCTGCCATGGTTGCGCAGCCGCCTGGAGCACACCCGCATCCTGGAGATTCGCGACACGGCCAACGTACGACGCGAACAAGCCGCCGAGGGCGCGCGCCTGCAACAGCTCAACATCGGCGCGCTCCTGGTCGTCGGCTTCGCCGTGCAGGGCAAGGTGTGCGGCTTCCTGGGACTGTGCGCCGCGCAGCCGCGCGACAACTGGGACGTCAACCTGCACCTGCTGCTCAAGCTGATCGGTACCAGTTTCGCCTCGGGCCTCGAGCGCATGCGCGTGGCGAAGCACCTGAAGAGCCTGCAGGAGCGCACCGACCTCGCGATGTCCACCGGCAACGATGGTCTCTGGGATTTCGACGCCGAGAACAATCGTGTCTACTTCTCGCCGCGCTGGAAGAACATGCTCGGCTACGCGGACGATGAGATGAACAACGCGCCCGACTGGCGCCAGCTGGTGCACCCGGATGACATGCCGCGTGTGCAGGCGGCGATCCGCGATCACGTCGCGGGCAAGACGCCGATCTTCGAAAGCATCCATCGCATGCGCCACCGCAGCGGTGAATGGCGCTGGGTCGTGAGCCGCGCCAAGGCGCGAGTCGACAAGGGCGGCCGCTTGCTGCGGCTCGTCGGCACCGAGCTCGATATCACCGAGCGCAAGCTCTACGAGGACGCGCTGTTCCGCGAAAAAGAGAGCGCGCAGATCACGCTGCAGTCGATCGGCGATGGCGTGATCACGACCGACCAGCATTCCAACGTCGAATACATCAATCCGGTGGCGGAGGAGCTGACCGGCTGGAAACTCGAGGACGCGCAGGGCCGGCCGATCGACGAGATCTTCCGCGCCTTTCACGAGGAAACCTGCGAGCCGCTCGAGAACCCGATGACGGTGGCGATCCGCCGCACGCGCTCGATCAAGTCCGTGCGCCCGATGCTCCTGATCCGCCGCGACGGCAACGAGCTCTACGTCGAGAGCACCGCCGCGCCCATCCGGGACGGGCAGGGCGGCATGTGCGGCGG
>DATBIF010000040.1:0-3009 GCA_036557045.1 Steroidobacteraceae bacterium | reverse complement strand
GACGGTCGCCATCCTGATCCGCGGGCTCGACCTCTTTCGCCTGTTCGACATCGTGTGGGCGCTCACGCGCGGCGGGCCGGGCACGATGACCGAAACCATCTCGGTCTTTACCTACGTCAAGGGCTTCCAGCAGTTCGAGACCAGCTATACCGCCGCGGTCGCGCTGCTGGTGATCGTGCTGCTGTCGGCGCTGGTGATGTTCCTCCTGCGGCGCGTGGAGCTGGCGCGATGACGGCATTCGCGCGACGGCGCAGATGGCGGCTCGGCCTGCGCCTGGCCGCTGCCGTCGTGCTCACGATCGTGTTCATGTTCCCGATCTACTGGCTGTTCATGATCTCGTTCAAGACCGCAGCCGAGATCTACGCCTTCCCGCCCAAGTGGTACCCCGGCAGCTTCAACCTCGACACCTACCGCGTGCTGTTCAGGGACGGAGACGCCGCCACCGTCGGCAACAGCCTCGTCGTCGCATTCTTCAGCACGGTACTGGCGATGTTCCTCGGCTTCATCTGCGCCTACAGCCTCGCGCGCTTCGCGACCGGCGGCAAGCATCTCGCGAACTGGATCATCTCGCAGCGCATGGTCCCGCCCATTGCCGTGGTGTTCCCGATCTTCCTGCTGTACGTCTGGCTGGGGCTCGTCGACACGTACGTCGGCGTGATCCTGCTCTACACGGCGTTCAACCTGCCGTACGTGATCTGGCTCATGCGCGGCTACATCCTCGACGTCCCGCAGGCGCTCGAGGAATCGGCGCTGGTGGATGGGTGCACGCGCTGGGAAGTCATCTGGAAGGTGGTGCTGCCCATGTGCCGTGCCGGGCTCGCCGCCACCGCCATCTTCACGTTCGTGTTCGCGTGGAACGACTTCATCTTCGCGCTGGTGCTGACGCGCACGGAAGTCGCGACCTACACCGTCCAGATCACGCATTATTTCGGCGGCCAGTCCAACTTCTGGGCCAAGATCTCGGCGATGTCGGTCCTGGGAACCTTGCCGATCTTCGTCGTCACGGCCTTCATGCAGCGCTATTTCGTGCGCGGCCTCTCACTCGGCGCAGTCAAGGGATAACCGGCGAATGGCGGACCTCCGTGTCAGCGCACTCCACAAGTACTATGGCAGCGTGCACGCGGTGCGCGGCGTGGACCTCGAGATTCCCGCCGGCGAGTTCACCGTGCTGGTCGGACCTTCCGGCTGCGGCAAGAGCACGCTGCTGCGAACGATCGCCGGGCTGGAGGACGCGGACGAGGGCACGATCGAGATCGGCGGCGAGGTCGTCAATCACCTGCCCCCGCGCAGCCGCGACGTCGCCATGGTGTTCCAGAACTATGCGCTGTATCCGTACATGAACGTGTTCGACAACATCGCGTTCGGCCTGCGCTCGCGCAGGACACCCAGGGACGAGATCGGGCCGAAGGTGACGCGGACGGCGCACATGCTGGCCATCGACCACCTGCTCGACCGCTATCCGCGCGAGCTCTCGGGTGGCCAGCTGCAGCGCGTCGCCATCGGCCGCGCAGTCGTGCGCAGCGCCCGCCTGTACCTCTTCGACGAGCCGCTGTCCAACCTCGATGCGCAGCTGCGCGACGAGATGCGCAGCGAGATCAAGCGCCTGCACCAGGAGCTGGGCCGGACCATGATCTACGTCACGCACGACCAGATCGAGGCGATGACCATGGCCGACCGCATCGTGCTCCTGCGCGACGGCGTCATCGAGCAGGCCGGCGCGCCGCTCGACCTGTTCGAGCGCCCCGCGAACCGCTATGTCGCGGGTTTCCTCGGCTCGCCGCCGATGAACTTCGTCGACGCGAAGGTGGTTGCGGCAGGCGACGCGCTCGCGCTGCGCCTCGGCGACGGAACCACGCTCGCGCTGCCGGCGCGCAGAGGCACGACGCTCGCAAACTGGGTCGACCGTCCGGTCGTGCTCGGTGTCCGGCCGGAGCACATCAGCCGCGCGAGCCCGGGAGAACGCGCCGGGCTCGCGCATTGTTCGGCGATCGTGGAGCTGCTGCAGCCCACCGGGTCGCGCACGTATGCGACGTTCGGCCTCGGCGGAACGCGAGCCGTGGCCGAGCTGCAGGCGCACGATGTTTCCGCAATCAACGAAAAGATCGACTTGTCGATCGACATGAACAGGGTGATCGTGATCGATCCTGCGACCGATCGCGTCGTCTCATAGAATCGTGGAAGGACATGCGATGGACTTCAAGCAACGTGTACTCGCCGGCGAGCGTGTGATCGGGGCGATGATCCTCGAGTTCTTCGTGCCCGCCCTGCCGCAGCTCGCGAAGGTGGCAGGCGCCGAGTTCCTGTTCCTCGACATGGAGCACACGGGCGTCAGCCTGGAGACGCTCAAGGGCATCATCGCGGGGTGCCGCGGGATCGGCATTGCGCCGATCGTGCGCGTCCCTGCGACCGAATACGACTTCATCGCCCGCGTGCTCGACATCGGCGCGCACGGCGTGATGGTTCCGATGGTCGAAACGCGCGAGCAGGCCGAGTTCATCGTGTCGTGCACGCGCTATCCCCCGCAGGGCCGCCGCGGCGCGGCGTTCGGCGTGGCGCACGACGACTACCTCCCCGGCAGCCCGGTCGACAAGATCGAAGCCGCGCATCGGCGCAACCTCGTCATCACGCAGATCGAAACCCCGAGGGGTGTGGAGAACGCGGACGCGATCGCGGCGCTGCCGAACGTGGACGTGCTGTGGGTCGGGCACTTCGATCTCACCAACTTCATGGGCATTCCCGGCCAGTTCCAGCATCCCGACTACCTTGCCGCGATTGCCAAGGTCGTCAGCGCGGCCCGGGCGCACGGCAAGGGTACGGGCTTCATGGCGCTCGACGAGCGCTGGGGCAAGGAGTACCTCGAGCGCGGTTTCTCGATGATTGCCTACGGCATGGATTCGCAGGTCTATCAGAAGGCGCTGGCCCAGGGCATCTCCGCGTTGAAGCAGCGGTGAGAAGGCCATGGGCAAGTTCAAAGCCGGCCTGACACGCGACCTGCTCACCGCTTCGGGT
>DATBIF010000039.1:0-2054 GCA_036557045.1 Steroidobacteraceae bacterium | reverse complement strand
CGGCTCGGCGATCTGTTCCCGGGCTGCCCGGCTGCCGAGCGTGACGCTATCGCGGCCCACGCTTGCAAGAAATATTCGGGCCGGATCGGCCGCACCGCTGCCGCGCAGCAATTCGATCCCGATGTCATTGAGCTCGCGGTGCGTGCCCGTATCCGTCATTGCTGTACCGACTACGACACGTTGCTTGCGCGCGGCGTCGAGCGCACCGACGCACGTACGGCGGTGCGGGATGCGCTGAACAAAGTATGCGAACGCTGGCGGCAACGTGGCGGCTAGAAGCGACACATGCGATGAGCACGACGGGTGTCAGGGCCGGTTCGGGTACTGATCGGGCCAATGCGCGATCCGACGATAGTGCCGTTTGGTGGACCAGGCACGACGTCAAGTGTGCGACCTGCAGGGTTTGGATCAGAAAGGATGACTTCCTGCAACGGCGGGCGAAGCGTTCCTTCTGCCTCGCTTGTGCGGGCCTTGATCACCTGATCTTTCTCGCGCGCGGCGATACGGCACTTACGCGGCGAGCGACCAAGCATTCGGCTCGGTCTGAGATTGTGGTCCGGCGTGTTCGAGGACGGCTCGAGCGCCAAGGTACTCTGGTCGAAAAGGATGCGCTGCAGCGGGCGCAGCATGAGTGCGAGGCCGACGCTCCTATGCGCGAACAGGCGCGCGCGAAGGCGGCCGTGCGCCGCGCCGTGTTAGACAAGCATTATGTGCGCGAATTTGCCAAGCGCCTGGGCAAGTTGTTTCCAGGCTGCCCGGCTGCGGAGCGCGATGTGATCGCCAAGCATGCCTGCGAGAAATACTCGGGCCGGATCGGCCGTTCGGCTGCCGCGCAAGAGTTCGATCCGGAGGCGATCCGGGTGGCGGTGCACGCGCATATTCGCCACAACCATACGCGCTATGAGGAGCTCCTGGCGAGTGGCAAGACGCGCAAGCGCGCGCGCTCGGCAGTGCACGACGCGGTGAAGAAACTGGCCGAGCGCTGGCGGGGCAAAGCGTAATGCTCGCTCACGGCGCGGCAGCCTCTGGCTGTGCGTCAGTCCCGTTCCCGCCCCGCGCCGGCCAGCGTATCGTCTGGGTAATCACCATCAGGGCCGACACGACCACGAACAGCGCCAGTGCGCCGATCAACAGAGAGTAGGTCTCCAGGCCGAGCAGGACATAAATGAACGCGAACAGGCCCGCCAGCACCCCGGCAAAGACGAGTGCGGGTACAGCGCGTTTGGCGACCGCCGCCGTATAGAGCGTCGACTGGATCAGCACCAGGCCTGCGCTCACGACGTATCCGGCGGTGTAGCCGATCGGCTCGCTGAGCGAGAGCAGCAGCAGCGCGAACAGCGACAGCGAGAGCCCGAGTATGCCGTATTGAACCACATGGATGCGCAGCCGCGAGAGCAGCTCGAAGCACACATAGGTCGCGAACGACAGCACGACGAACAGCAGGCAATATTTCGCCACGCGATTGACCATGCGGTAGACCGGCATCGCCTCGATCAGGTCGACACCAAAGTTCGTGCCCTTCCACATCGCCGGATCGGTGATCGATGCCGTCGTCGAGATGCGGGGCGCACCGAAGTCAGCTGCCTGCCAATTGGCTTCAAATCCGTGGGCGGTCACGCTCGATGTCGCTGGCAGCACATCGCCTCCGAAGCTCGGCGTCGTCCAAGTCGAGCGGATGGTCGCTTCGAGCTCCCTGCCGCCGTACAGCACGTTGAACGAGGTCGTGCCGCGCAGGCTGATGCTGCCGTTGAACGAGATGGGGCCGGCAGGCGGCGCCCCAGCGTCCAGATGCGCGCGGGCGACGACGAGCGACCCGCCGCCGCAGGCGCGTTTGTCACGGACGAATTCCATGCAAGGCTGCCACGGCGCGTCCGCATCGTTGATCGCGACGTGATCCTCGGCGCGCAGGCCCGTGAGGTTGGTGGTGGTGCCAAAGACCAGATAGCTCTCGTCCCACATCGGCTGTCCGTCGCCGATCAGATTCTTCAGTTGCGTTTCGTCCGGGACTGCGAAGGAGCCCTGCATCTTGATCCTGGCGTCGTACACGGTGGCGT
>DATBIF010000038.1:0-4041 GCA_036557045.1 Steroidobacteraceae bacterium | reverse complement strand
AAGCCCGGCACGCTGTCGAACGACTATTTCGTGAACCTTCTCGACATGGGTACGGAGTGGAAAGCGACCGGCGAGAACGCCTACGAAGGCCGCGATCGCAAGTCGGAGGCGCGCAAGTGGAGCGCGACGCGCGTCGACCTGATTTTCGGCTCGCACTCGCAGCTTCGCGCTTACGCAGAGGTGTATGCGTCCGCGGACGCGAAGGAGAAGTTCGCGCGCGACTTCGCAGCGGCGTGGGCCAAGGTGATGGACCTCGGCCGCTTCAACGTGAAGTAGCGCGCCAGCCGCCAGACTCTTCGCGCCGCGTCCTGGCGCCGGTGTCACCGCACCGGCGCGGGGCGCGGGCGGCGCCCGACGAAGACGCAGAGTTTCGCTCCGAACGGCGCGCTTTGTGCAGCTGGCCGCCGACACCTCTTCCTGCATACTCACCCGGCTTGACGCTCTCGCCGCTGTGAGGCACCGTGATGGCGATGCAAGCCGCTACGCTTGAAATTCTCGAGAAGGCGGACCTGCCACCCCGGCAGGCGCGAGCCATCGCGCAAGCGATTGAGCTCGAAGTGTCAGCGGGGCACGCCAGCCTGGTTACGCGTTCGGACCTGTTGGAAGTCAAGCATGAGATTCAGGTCCTGAAGCAGGACTTCCAGATGGTGAAACAGGACTTCCAGGTCGTGAAGCAGGACTTGCAGGTCGTGAAGCAGGACCTACAGGTCGTGAAGCAGGAGCTGCGCGCCGATATTGCCGAGAGCAAGAGCGAAGTCGTTCGCTGGGTGTTCCTCTGTATCCTCGGCCAGAGCGCCATGCTGCTCGGGATCGGATACTTCCTGCTCCATCATATCGCGGCCTGAAGAGCGATCCTCACCAGCTTTGCTGGGAAGAAAATCAGCGCGCGCATCACTTCGGTCGGCGCACGGCCCGCACCTTCCCGCTGTTCCCGCCGCCGCAGAAGAACTGATCGGCACCATCGGACTCCAGGCCCGACACGGTTAAACCTGCCGGCATCGTGAGCTGCTCGAAGACCTCGCCCGTCTGCGGATCGACACGACACAATTCACTCTTCTCATCCTCCCAGGTGCCATGCCAGAGGTCGCCGTCGACCCAGGTGACCCCGGTGACGAAGCGATTCGATTCGATGGTGCGAAGGATCGCGCCAGTCTCGGGATCGATCTGATGGATCTTGCGCGCCCGATACTGGCCCACCCAGAGCGTACCCTCGGCCCACGCGAGCCCCGAGTCCGCGCCGCCACCCGGCGCCGGGATCGTGGCCAGCACGCGCCCCGTCTTCGGGTCGATCTTGTGGATGCGGTCCTCGGCGATCTGGAACAGGTGTTCACCGTCGAAGGCGGTACCGGCATGCGCGGCGACATCGATCGAGCGCACAGCCTCGCCGCTCGCAGGATCGAAGGCCCGGAGCGAGTCGCCGGCCGCAAACCAGACGTGCTCGCCATCGAACGTCACCCCGCCGACGTTCTTGACGTCCGCAAAGGGCCCATATTCTCGAATGACTGTCGCGGCTGCTCGTTTCATGCGTGCATCTTAGTCGCCCGGGAGCGGGGCAGGGAGTAACAAGGTCGTCGTGAATCCCGGGACGGGCGGGGTGAGCCAGCGCCGCGCGCGCCCGCGCCCGAACGACTGCACCTTGCCGGCCGCGGCGAGTGTGTCGAGCGAGCGCTGCACGGTGCGCTGACTCATGCCGAGCGCGAGCGCCAGCGCCGAGCTCGACCACGACTCACCGTCGGCGAGCAAGGCCAGCACCGGCGCATGCTCATCGTCGACGGGCTGCACCAGCACGACCACCTCGCGTGCGTGGCGTGGCTTGAGTACAAAGCCACGCTCGGTCGCGCTCACGTCGGCCAGCGCGCACACCGCCTTGCGAAGCCTCCCGACTTCCACCCGCAGGCGCGCGCGATACGATTCATCGGCATGCTTCGCCCGGAAGGCGCGCGCGATGAGCGTGCCCCGCGACACATCTGCGGGCCAGGCTTCGGCGAGCGCGCGGGCGAGCGCGAAGAGGACCGGACGCCGCGTGAGCGGCACCACCGAGCGCGCGTCGCGCACCACGTGGCGGCACGCGTCCACGACCAGGAGCGCCCGCGACGCGAGTAACGCTTCGACGTCTTCGAGCCTGATGGGTCGTTCCACGCCACGCACCACCAGGCGGGCCGCGGGCGTCTTTAGCGTGGTTGACGCATTCTCGACTTCTGCCATCAGCGCGGGGATACCTGCGTCGCGTGCGGCGCTCTCCGCGCGAGCCAGTGCATCGTGCGCCGTCCTCGTTTGCAGCCTTCGCATCGCGATTCCGGCGACGACGAGCTCATGGACGGCCCGCAGCGCCGGCGGCAGAGGCGCGAGATCGGGGCCGGCAGGCACGCGCTCGGGGTTGAGTGCAGCCAACTTGCGTTCGGCGTCATTGAGACGCCCGATCAAGAGGAGGCGCCGGATCTCGAGATATCGCGCGTGAGCGGCGTTCACCCGGTCGCCGTGTGCCTCGAGTGTCTTGCGGGCTGAATCGAGCGTCTTCGCAGGCCAGGCCAGATTACGCGAGGCAAGTGCGATCTCGGCTTCCGCGACGACACAGCGCGCGCGGGCCACGGCCTCTTTCGGACCGAAGGCACGCACAGCCTTTCGCAGGAGCTCCTTCGCCCGCGGCAGATCGTCCAGTTGCGCCATCGCAATGCCACGAAGCGCGAGCGCCGGCGCGTCCCAGCGTAGAGCGATGCGCTTCAATGCGCCGAGCGGGTCGCCCGCTGCCAGCGCACGTGCCGCAGCGATGATCAGAGAGTCCATCGAAATCCCGTCACACTTGTCACTCCCACCGTTTCGATACCAGACGCTAGATTTCGCCCCACGAGCAATCGCCACGTCGTCCGGAGCGGAACCAACGACGCGGCACACCCAACGAAGGAGAGGGCGATGACGACACACATGATCGCACGACCACCTGGCCGAGGAGGCGAACGATGTGTCCCGGCTGTGTGACGACGCTCGCGCTGATCGCTGCGGGCGTGAGCTCGACCGGCGGGATTACGGCGCTACTGATGAGCAAGCTTCGCGGCAAGGACCCCGGAACGCGGGACGAAGACTCGGACACCGACGGGAGAGACACATGGCGCAGCGAAAGAGAAGCGTGGAGCGGAGAAAGAGAAGCGTGGCAGGCCGAAAGCGACCGACGGCTTCCCGCACGAGAAGCACCGGACAACGAACAGGGCATGACGCAATGAAAACACCCGAAATCGTGTCGCGGCAGGAATGGGAGGCGGCGCGCCAGAGGCTCCTCGTCAAGGAAAAGGCCTTGACGAGGGCGCGTGACGCGATGGCCGCCGAGCGACGACGGATGCCGTGGCTCGCCGTAGAGAAGCACTACGAGTTCGAAGGGCCCAAGGGCAGGCTGAGTCTGCTCGATCTCTTCGACGGCCGACGTCAGTTGGTAGTCTACCGCGCCTTCTTCGAGCCCGGCGTGAACGGCTGGCCTGACCACCCTTGTGTCGGTTGCTCGATGGTGGCTGACCAGGTCGCGCACGTCGCGCATCTGAATGCCCGCGACACTACTCTCGTGTTCGCGTCGCGCGCGCCCCAGGAACGCATTGAACGCACCAAGGCACGGATGGGCTGGGAGATGCCGTGGTACACCATTACGGACAACTTCGACAACGACTTCGACGTGGGTGAGTGGCACGGCACGAACGCCTTCATCCGCGACGGTGACAAGGTGTTTCGCACCTACTTCATCAACAGCCGCGGCGACGAGGCGATGGGAAGCACCTGGAACTACCTCGACATCACTGCACTCGGGCGCCAGGAGGCGTGGGAGGACTCGCCCAAGGGTTACCCGCAAACATCGCCGTACCAATGGTGGAACTGGCACGACAATTACGGCAACGCTGGGCCGTTCAAGTGACGCCCGCGGACGTCGCACCACGACAGGAGAAATTCGATGACGACACACAAGACGGGCACCCGGGAAGAGTGGCTCGCGGCGCGGCTCGATCTGCTCAAAGCGGAAAAGGAGCACACGCGCAAGAGCGATGAACTCGCGCGGCGCCG
>DATBIF010000037.1:0-6402 GCA_036557045.1 Steroidobacteraceae bacterium | reverse complement strand
CGCGCTCGCCTCCGCGACGGGTGCTGCGCTCATCGCCACGACCGTGAGCCGGCTGCTGGTCGAGCTCAACCGCTCCGCGCACAATCCGCGCGTGTTCTCGGCCATCGTGCGCCGCGCGCCGCCGGCGCTGCGGCGCGAGCTGTTCGAGCGCTACTACCGGCCGTATCACGAACAGGTCACACGGCACGTCGCGCGCGCGATCGACGAGGGCGCGCGCGTGCTGCACGTCGGCTCGCATTCGTTCACACCGAGCCTCGACGGCGTCGAGCGCAACACCGACGTCGGCCTGCTCTACGACCCGGTGCGGCCGCTCGAACTCGCGCTGTGCGATCGGTGGCGCGATTTGCTGATCGCCCGCGGGCTCGGTCGAGTGCGGCGCAACTACCCGTACGCGGGCGTCGGCGATGGGCTCACGACCTCCCTGCGCAAGTGCTTCGGTGCCGACGAATACCTCGGCGTGGAGCTGGAGGTCAATCAGCGACATCCGCTCGCCGGCGGCGCGGCGTGGAGGCGCATGCGGCGCGACGTGGCGGCGGCGCTGTGCGAGGCGCTGACGCGGCTGAGCGCTGCAAAAGAGCAACGCCGCCCGTGCTTCGCCGGGCGGCGTGCGTCAGTCTAGATGAGTCGCGACGAGGGAAGCGGCCTATTGCTTCTTGGCCGGGTGCTCCCTCTGCTCGAACGTCAGAAACTCTTCCTTGCTGATCTTGCCGTCCTTGTTGGCGTCGGCGTTCGCCCACTTGCCGAGCAGCTTCGGCTCCATCACCGCTTCGCCCTTGTCGATGAAGCCATCGTTGTTCTTGTCGAGCTTGGCGAACTCGGCAGCGTCGTCGTCACCCGCGCGTGCAGCCGCCGCCGTCGACGGCTTCTGCGTCTGCGCGACGCTGGGAAGCGCCGTCATCAGGCCGCCAGCGCCGAGAACCGCCAACACGAGACCGGAACGGACCAACCATTGCCTGGTTTGCATGACTCCTCCTCCGAAGAGTAGATCTCCTCCAACCTGCGAAGGCTAACGCCTGCTTCGCGAGGCGCCAATGTACGGCCCGCTGATTTTCCTGTAGGAGATCCGCACTGCCGGCGAACCGCAAGTACCGGTGGCTGGCAAGTCGTTGAATGTCGGGAGGGAACGCAACCAGGAAGCTATACTTCGTCGACGTCGAGCGAAGCACCAGGATCGGTTCACGCACCGCCTCATTCCCGTGCTGGAAAGGAAGACCTTCCGCGATCGTGCCGGTTCGAAGGCGAGAGCGCTGCCGACCGGCACGGTGACGTTTCTTTTCACCGACATCCAGGGCAGCACCCGGCTTTGGGAAACCCAGCCCGATGCAATGCGCGCGGCGCTCGCGCGACATGACGCACTACTGGGGCGCGCGATCAGCGCAACGGACGGGCACATCTTCAAGAGGGGCGGCGACTCCTTTTGTGCGGTGTTTCGCCGAGCGCCGGACGCGCTGAGTGCCGCGCTCGCCGCGCAGCGCGCGCTGAACGACGAGCCGTGGCCTTCAGGCGCTCCGATCAAGGTGCGCATGGCGTTGCACAGCGGGGTGGCGCAGCTGCGCGACGGCGATTACTTCGGCGCGCCACTGAATCGCGTTGCACGTCTAATGGCGGCCGCCCACGGCGGCCAGACCTTGCTGTCGAACGCGGTGCACGACCACTGCAAGGACGCTCTTCCGAGCGACGTCCGCCTGAAGCCGCTCGGCGTTCACACGCTGAAAGGCGTGCCCGAGCCGACCACGGTATTCCAGCTGTGCCATCCGGATCTGCAGGGCAGCTTTCCGCCGCTCACCGGCTCGGCGATCGACAACACCCAGTCGATCGCGGTGCTGCCTTTCGTCAACCTGAGCCGCGACGAGGAGAACGAGTATTTTGCGGACGGTCTCGCAGAGGAGCTCCTCAACGTGCTCGCGAGGATTCCAGGGCTGCGGGTAGCGGCGCGTTCGTCGGCGTTCACCTTCAAGGGAAAGGGAGCAAGCGTTGCCGACGTGGGCAGCACGCTCAACGTCGCCACGGTGCTGGAGGGAACTGTACGCAAGGCGGGCAACCGCATGCGCATCTCGGTGCAGCTGGTGAAGGTGGCCGATGGCTTCGACATCTGGTCGGCGCGCTACGACCGCACGCTGGAGGACATCTTCGCAGTGCAGGACGACATCGCTCAGTGCGTGGTGAAGGAGTTGCGCAGCACCCTGCTGGGCGAGGCCATGGACGCGCACGCGGTCACGCAGGTGACGGCACAGATCGCTGCAGCCGTGAAAGGTCGTACCACCGATGCCGAGGCGCACCGTCTCGATCTGCAGGCACGGCATTTCATCTCACGCCACACTCGCGACGATACGGCGAAGGGCATCGCGTATCTCGAGCGGGCGCTGGAGCGGGATCCGGAATTCGCGCTCGCATGGGTCGAGCTCAGCGGGGCGTACACGAACCAGGTGGGTCAAGGCTGGATTGCGCCCGCCGAGGGCCTCGAGCTCGCGCGACAGGCGGTGGCGCGCGCTGTCGGGTTGGAACCGGATCTGGCGGAGGCGCACGCACAGATCGGCTGGATCCGCATGACCTATGACTGGGACTGGCGCGGCGCGGAGGTGTCGTACGGTCGCGCGCTGGAGCTGGCGCCCGGCAACGGGTTCGTGCTTCGTCGCGCGGGTTGGCTGGCCGCGAACTTCGGTCGTCTCGACGAGGCCATCCGGCTGCACACTCGCGCGATCGAGCAGGATCCCTTGAGCGCGTCCACCTACCACAGCCTCGCCATGGCGCTCGATGCCGCCGGTCGTCTCGACGAGGCCGAGCATGCGTATCGCAAAGTGCTCGAGCTCTCGCCGCAGAGAGGCGCCGCGCATGCCGTCCTTGCGCTGAACCTGCTCGCGCAAGGGCGAGACGACGAAGCGCTGGAAGAGGGGTTGCGGGAACCGGAGCGGTGGGCGCGACTCTGGGCGCTAGCGATCGTCCATCATGCGAGAGGCTGCACGGCCGAAGCCGATGCCGCGCTGGCCGAGTTGATCGCCAAGGACGCAGATGGCGCGGCCTGCAACATCGCGCAAGTGCATGGCGCGCGCCGCGAGATCGAGCTCGCATTCGAATGGCTCGAGCGGGCGTACGCCCAGCGCGATGCCGGCCTCAGCGAGATGAAGTCACAACCGTTGCTTCGCTCGCTTCACGCCGACGTGCGATGGGCCGCGTTCTTGCGCAGGATGGGGCTCGCCGACTGAGCCGCCACGGCGGCTTGCGACGCCGAGAACTTCGGCGGGCCCGAACGCGGCTCGAGCAGCTCCCGCTGCCCGGGCCGCGTGAAGCCAGGGTTACTTGCCCGTCGGCTCCAGCTGTCCGCGTGCCACACCCGCAGGATGGTCCACCGAGTGCACGTTCGCGTAGACGTTCCCGGCACGCGCCTGCTCGAAGATCTCCGCGAGCGTCGCGCCGCAGGCGGTGTTCACGATGTTCGCATTGGTGATCGTCGTGTTGCTCACCCACTTGCCGTCGACGTCCCACCCGTTGGGATGGAAGCCGGCGAGGAAGATGACGATCGGGCCATTGACGCCGGCCGGGCCGCAATGGAAGTGGGACTGCGTCACGCGAACCCCTTCGTCGACGCTCAGCGTGAATTCCGCCGACTGCTGGTCCTTGCTGACCTGCACCTCCACGCGCCCGGTCGTGTCCGTCGCGACGGCAGGCACTTCGTTGTCACCGCTCAGGCGCGCCTTGAACGTGTCGTGGGCCAGGGCAGTGGCGGCGGCACCGGATGCGGCCAGCGCGATGGCCGCGACGACGGCAGTTCTCTTCATGGCTGTTCCTCCGCAATAAGCGATACGCGACCCGGCGTCTCGCGGGCCCCATGGGCTCACGAGCCGTCGCTTCGAACTGCGGTCGAATCGAGCTTAGCTACGTGCGCAAGCCTCGGCTTGCCACGCGGCATCGCATCGCGGGTAAACAGGCCATGCGTCGACGCATTCCAGGACGCAGTCCACGTCAAGGGAAACGATAGAAGCGCTCGTTCAGGTACTTGACGATGCTGTCGGTCTGCGCGGCCGAGAATTCCTTCTTCGCGCCGTGGCCGCATGCCGCCAGCTGGCGCTTGAGCGCCTCCAGCGAGAGGATCTTGTGGTCGGCTCGCGTGAACACGCCCGTGTCGTGGCAGGTCATGCAATTCGCGACCACGAGCTGTTCTCCTTCCGCGCTGTCGCCCGGCAGCGCTGCGTGGACCGACGGCACCAACAGCATCGAAAGCAACAACCAATGAAGACGATTCATGATGAGCCTCCAACTGGCCGACGAGCGCATTATCCGCCTATTGCGCAGCGCGCTGCTCCAACGCATGCATGGGCGCCGGCACGACGCGGTTGCGCCCCGCCTCCTTCGCCGCGTACAGCGCGGCATCGGCGCGCTGGAGCATCTCCTGAGGCATTTGGCTCGCCCCGGGTACCTGTTGCGCGACGCCGATGCTCAACGTGACCCGCCCGAGCCGCGAGCCACTGTGCGGGATGTTCAGCGCATCCACTGCCGCTGTCACGCGCCTCGCAACGTCGAGCGCGCCGTCCAGGTCGGTGTCCGGCAGAAGGACGACGAACTCGTCGCCGCCATAGCGCGCAGCAAGATCCGCCGGGCGCTGCAGCGATTGGTCGATGGCCTTGCCAACGAGGGCGATGCAGGCGTCGCCCGCGCCGTGCCCGTGCTGGTCGTTGTACGACTTGAAGAAGTCGATGTCGATGAACAGCGCTGCGAGCGGCGTGTGCGTGCGGCGTGCGCGCTCCCATTCCGCGGCGCAAACGGTATCGAAGTGTCGCCGGTTGCGCAGGCCCGTGAGCGAGTCCGTGACGGTGAGCGCGCGCAGCTCGTCCTCGAGACGCCGGTTCTCGTCCAGTTGATCGCGTAGCCGGCCACTGATGCGATAGAAGCGACGTGCGATCCACGTGAGCACGGCCAGGCTGAATGCTGCGACCATGAGCACCCATAGAAGCCAGCGAAAGTCGGTCGGCTGCGAGGGCCGGTAGATCAGCCCGCTCAGGTCGACGTTGGTGCTTCGTGGCGCGAGCCCAAGGTCACGGTAAACCTCGAAGATGTGCTGCCACCGGCCGACGTGGGTGTGGCCGAGCTCCACGAGGTCCGTGCGCACCAGCGGCAACATGCTGGCTGCTTCGAAGCGCAGCTTTTCCACGGGAAGATCCGGCGCGTACTTGCGGTGAATGAGAGCGGCGATCTCCTCCTGATGGTCCAGCGCGTACTCCCAGCCGCGCAGGCTCGCGGCGAGGAATGCCTCGGCCCGTTCCGGGTGAGCGTCCACCATCGCCCGGGTCGTGAACAACGTGTCTCCATAGAAATCGACGCCGCTGGCGCGCGGCGTGAACTGACGGAATTGCCGGCCCGATCGCTGCAGGTAATAGCTTTCGTCGGTCTCATAGCCGGCGAGCGCATCCACGCGCCCCTTCAGCAGCGAGTCCACGCTGTGATCGTGCTCGACGAGCTGCAGTCGGTCGACGGGGACGTGCTCGCGCTGCAGATACGCGAATATCTCGGTTTCCCAGGGCGCGAGTGCAACCTTGTGTCCCGCGAGGTCTTGCGGGCTGTCGATGCCGACGTCAGGCCGCACGAACAAGGCGAGCGGCGAATGCTGGAAGATGGTGGCAAGCACCACGACCGGGTCGCCTCGCGCGTAGCGCAGAACCAGCTCCGAGGAGGCAACGCCGAAGTCGGCTTCCCTGTTCAGCACGATTTCGACAGGGTCCGCGCCGGGGCTCAGGGGAATGATGCTGACGGCAAAGCCGGCCTCGCGGTAGTAGCCCTTCTCGAGGGCGGCGTAGTAGCCGGCGAACTGGAATTGATGACGCCACTTGAGCTGCAGCCGCACCGGCACCGTGCGTGCGGCGGCCATCTCGCTCGCCCGGACGTTCGCAGCGATGACGAGCAGAACGATCGCCGACATGGCAACGACCAGCGCGGCGCAGCACGTGGTCCGATTGGTGCCGGTTGCTCGAGTTCGTTCGTTGCGCATTCGGATCGCCGTTGTCCGGGCGCGCGTATTGTAGTCGGGCCGGTGGTCGAGCGGGCCTCCAGCGCGAGGCGCGAGCGCGGTCAGGGATTGCGTGCGGTGACGAACCAGGTCGACGACGGCGCCCAGACGCCGCCCGCGCGCGCGTAGCGCGACAGGGTCTCGCGCAGCGCCGCGACGACCTGCGGCTTGCGCTTCTCGCCTTCCTCCTGCGCGAGCCGGATGATCTCGCCCGCCGGACCGAGCGCCATCGCCAGCTCGACCGCTTCGGAGAGATCCCGGCCGATGCAGATGTCGGTGTCGTAGCGCTCGAAAGTGATGCGGTCGTAGCCGGCGCCTTTCAGCATCGCGCTCACCATGTCGGGACCGGCCATCGAGAACGGGCCGGGTCCGCAATGCACCTGGTCGGTGTCCTCGTGCGACAC
>DATBIF010000036.1:0-2793 GCA_036557045.1 Steroidobacteraceae bacterium | reverse complement strand
CGGTGAGCTCGGCGCTCGCCGCCCAGAAATCGCGCCCGAGGCGCGGCAGCTCATCGATGTCCTCGGCCGCCTTCTTGAAGCGCTCGTATTGCTGCAGACGCCGCACCAGCTCGGCGCGCGGATCCTCTTCCTCGCCCTGCCCGTCGAGGTGCATGCGCGGCAGCAGCATGCGCGATTTGATTTCCGCGAGCATCGCGGCCATCAGCAGGTACTCGCCGGCGAGCTCGAGCTCGAGCTCCTGCATGAGCTCGATGTATTCCATGTACTGACGCGTGATCTCGGCGATCGGGATGTCGAGGATGTCGAGGTTCTGGCGACGGATCAGGTACAGAAGCAGGTCGAGCGGGCCCTCGAACGCCTCGAGAAAGACCTCGAGCGCCTGCGGCGGGATGTACAGATCCTTCGGGAGCGTGGTGAGCGGCTCGCCCTCGACCACAGCGAAAGGCATCTCGGCCTGTTCCGGGGGCGGCTCCAGCGGCGGCGGCGCCGGGTGGGCGGATTCGACGACTCTGAGGTCCGGTTTCATCAGCGGTAGTTGAGACCCATCGCCTCGCGCACGTCGTTGAGCGTCTGGCGCGCCGCTTCGCGCGCCTTCTCACAGCCTTCGTCAATGATGCCACGAACCAGGTCGGGATTGTCCTCGTATTCCTGGGCGCGTTTGCGGATCGCGGTCACCTCCTCGACCACCTTGTCGATCAGCGGCTTCTTGCATTCGAGACAGCCGATGCCCGCGGAGCGGCAACCCTTCTGTACCCAGTCCCGGGTCTCGTCGGAGGAATAGATCTTGTGCAGATCCCACACCGGGCACTTGTCGGGATCGCCCGGATCCGTGCGCCGCACACGCGCCGGATCGGTCTGCATGGTCTTCAGCTTCTTCGCGACCTCCTCGGGATCCTCGCGCATGCCGATGGTATTGCCGTAGGACTTCGACATCTTGCGACCGTCGAGCCCGGGCAGCTTCGGCGCTGCCGTGAGCAGCACCTGCGGTTCAGGCAGGATCGCGACGCCGGTCCCTTCGAGGTAGCCGAGCAAGCGCTCGCGATCGGCGATCGTGAGGCGCGCGTTCGATGCGACGAGCGCACGCGCCTTCTCCAGTGCCTCCGCGTCACCCGCTTCCTGGAACTTGCGCCGCAGGTTGCGGTACAGCGTGCCGTTGCGGCCACCGAGACTCTTGATGGCTTTCTCGGCCTTCTGTTCGAAATCGGGCTCGCGACCGTAGAGGTGATTGAAGCGGCGCGCGATCTCGCGCGTGATTTCGACGTGCGCGGCCTGGTCCTCGCCTACCGGCACGAACGCAGGCTTATAGATGAGGATGTCGGCGCTCTGCAGCACGGGGTAGCCGAGAAACCCGTAGGTGGTGAGGTCCTGTTCCTTGAGCTGCTCGATCTGGTCCTTGTAGGTCGGCACGCGCTCGAGCCAGCCGAGTGGCGTGATCATCGACAACAACAGATGCAGCTCCGCGTGCTCAGGCACGCGCGACTGGACGAAGAACGTCGCGACGCCCGGATTGAGCCCTGCGCCCAGCCAGTCGATCACCACCTCGCGCACGTTCTCCTCGATCTGCGAAGTGTCGGCATAACCGGTGGTGAGCGCATGCCAGTCGGCTACGAAGAAGAAGCACTCGTACTGGTATTGCAGCTCGATCCAGTTGCGCAGCGCGCCGTGATAGTTGCCGAGGTGCAGGCGCCCGGTCGGACGCATGCCGGAGACGACGCGCTTGTTGCCTGGAGTGCCTGCCAAGGATGCGACCTCAGCCCGTCTCGACGCCGGTCAGCGCGACGATCATGCGCTGAACGGCGGCCAGGATCGGTCCCAGCACCGGGTTGAGGACGCCGGCATAGAGCAGCCCGAACAACACGAAGAAGCCGAACGGCTCCAGCCGGTCGAGCACCCTGGCGAAGCCCGGGGAGACAAAACTGTGCAACACGCGACTGCCGTCGAGCGGCGGTATCGGAAGCATGTTGAACACTGCGAACAGCACGTTGACGAGTATGCCTGCCGAACACATGGCGAGCAGCCAGGAAACGTGTCCCAAGCCCAGGCGCTGGAGCGCGGCCAGCAACAGGCCCCAGAGCAATGCCTGGACGAGATTGGAAGCCGGACCGGCCGCAGCCACCTTGGCCATGTCGGCGCGCGGGTCGCGCAGCTTCGATTGGTTCACCGGCACGGGCTTGGCCCACCCGATGACCGGAATGTTGAGCAACAGCGCCAGGCTCGGAATCGCCACAGTGCCGACCGGGTCGATGTGCTTGAGCGGGTTGAGTGTCAGCCGACCGAGCCGCTCGGCAGTGTCATCGCCATAGCGACGCGCGACAAAACCGTGCGTGACTTCGTGCACCGTGAAAGCCAGCACCATGGGTATCGCCCAGATCGAAACCGTGACTAGAAAATGGATGAGGTTATCGGCCATAAGGTATTGTTTGACCTGGATATATCAGGCGCGGTTCGCCCTTCGAGCCCGAAGCTGGAACGCGCCTGCAGGCCGGGCGCGATTATACGCGAGAAGCGCTGCCTTCCCCGCTCGCAGGTTCGAACGCCTCGGTCCTCCCGCGGCCGCGGCGCACGATCGATGGCACTTCGCCCACGAGGTCGATCACCGTGGTCGGTTCGAGTCCGCAGTTACCGCCATCGAGCACGACGTCGACCTGCTGCTCGAGACGCTCGCGAATTTCGAGCGCGTCGGTCATCGGCAATGCATCGCCCGGCAACAGCAAGGTCGAGCTCATGATCGGCTCGCCCAGCTCCTTGAGCAGCAGGCGCGGCACCGGATGGTCGGGAACGCGCATTCCGATC
>DATBIF010000035.1:0-14996 GCA_036557045.1 Steroidobacteraceae bacterium | reverse complement strand
TCCATTGGCGGCGACAGCGCCTACGGCGATTACTTCCAGGGTCGCATCGATGATGTGCGCATCTATAACCGCGCCTTGAGCGATGCGGAAATACAGACCGATATGAATACCGCCGCCGGCGAGGCGCCTGCTCCGGATACGGAGGCGCCGACGGTAACGATCACCTCGCCGACCGGCGGGACCACCTACAGCACCAGCACCAGCCCGCTGACGCTTGCCGGAACCGCCGCCGACAACCTGGGTGTCACGCAGGTCACCTGGTCGAACGACCGCGGCAGCAACGGCACGGCGAGCGGCACGACGTCGTGGTCCGCGAGCGGCATCGTCCTGCAATCCGGTGCCAATGTCCTCACGGTGAGCGCTCGCGACGCCGCCGGCAACGTCGGCATCGATACGCTGACGGTGACGTACACGCCGCCGGCACCGGATACGACACCGCCCACCAGCCCCGCCACGCTGGGCGCAACGCCCACGGCCGCGCAGATCACCCTGAGCTGGAGTGCGGCGAGCGACAACGTGGCGGTGACGGGCTATGCGATCGAGCGCTGCCAGGGTGGCGGGTGCAGCAGCTTCGCGCAGATCGGCACCACTACCGGCGCCACCACATACAGCAATACCGGCCTCAACGCCGGCACCAGCTATAGCTACCGCGTGCGCGCCACGGATGCCGCCGGCAACTTCAGCGGCTACTCGCCCACCGCGAGTGCCACCACTCCCGCCCTCGCCGGCCCGGTCGCCGTCTACGCCTTCAACGAAGGCACCGGCACCACCCTCACCGACCTTTCCGGCAACGCCAACACCGGCGCGATCGCCGGCGGCGCCACCTGGACCAGCTCCGGCAAGAACGGCGGCGCGCTGCAATTCGACGGCGTCGATGACCGCGTCACCATTGCCTCCTCCGCGAGCTTGAACGCCACGACCGCAGTCACCCTCGAAGCCTGGGTGTATCCGACCGCCAACCAGAGCGGCTGGCGCAACATCGTTCAGCACGAGGTCGACGCCTACTTCCTGTATGCGGGCAGCTCCCAGGGCACGCTGCGTCCCGCAGGCGGCGCCACGGTCGGCGGCACCATCGACGGGGTCATCGCCTCCAGTTCCCTCCCGCTCAACACCTGGACGCACCTGGCGCTCACCTTTAACGGCTCCATCTACCGCTTCTACGTCAATGGCACCCAGATCGGCACCAAGTCGCGCACCGGCACCATGCCGAGCAATTCCAATTCCACCTCCATTGGCGGCGACAGCGCCTACGGCGATTACTTCCAGGGTCGCATCGATGATGTGCGCATCTATAACCGCGCCTTGAGCGATGCGGAAATACAGACCGATATGAATACCGCCGCCGGACCCTGATCCATGAGCGCAAGAGCCCGGATCCCGCTCGTGATCGCCGCGCTCATCGCGGCGTGCCTCAGCGCCACGGCTGCGCCGACCCAGTTGCCGGTCTACGACCGCGTGATGCTCGCGCCCGCGCCCATGCCGATCGCCGACTTCGCACTCACCGACCAGGATGGACAGAGCTTCCGTTTCAGCTCCCTGCGCGGCGAGCCGGCGCTCCTGATCTTCGGCTACGTGCATTGCCCGGACGTGTGCCCGCTGTCGCTGCAGAAGCTCAAGCTCCTCAAGGAGTCGCAGCAGGACCTGAAGGACGTGCGCGTGATCATGGTGAGTGTTGACGGCGAGCGTGACACTGCCGCGGCCCTGAAGGAGTTCCTGGGGCATTTCTCCACCGGCTTCGTCGGCCTCACCGGCGAGCAGCAGCAGGTCCAGCAGATCGCCGCGCACTTCTCGGCGGCCTTCTTCAAGGCGGAAACCAACGCCGCCACCGGCAACTACGCCGTGGGCCATTCCGGCCAGGTGTTCGCCATCGACAAGGCCGGAAATCTGCGCGCCGAGTTCTACGACGCGGACCTGGACGCCATGGCCGGCGTGCTGCGCGCGCTGCTCGAGGAATGAATCAGTCGTAGTGGATGCTGACGGTCGCGAGCTCGTCGCGGAAGTGACGATCGAGAAATCCCACCAGCGAATTCATCAGCTGTGACTCGCCGCCCGCGGCGCGCGAGAAGATCTCCGCCAGCACCACGCCCGCGCGGCATTTCTCCAGCCAGATCCAGCCGTCGTACTTGACGTGCCGCCACTTCGCGCGGCCGCGCTCCTTCGCGCCACTCCGATGCAGAGTACCGCGGCCGTTGCGATGCAGCTCCGCCTGTTTCCTGATGAGGAGCGAATAGAGCTCAGTGCCTTTGCGGGCGACGATGAGCACGCGAATCATGGGTGGACTCCTTCGGGTAGCACGCTGACGATACCAGCCACGCACGGCATAATTGCGCCCAGAGGTACGCCCATGCATTTTCGCATCTCGCTGGTCCTGCTGATCGGAATTTTTGCGGGCGCGCCCGCTGGCGCGGCGGAGGACTACCCGCACGGTCGGCTCCCCGACACCGTCCATCCCGAGCACTACACGCTCGTGCTCGACATCGATCCGCGCCAGCAGAACTTCTCCGGGCAGGTCGACATCGCCGTGCAGATCCGCAAGCCAACGCAGCGCATCTGGCTCCATGGCAGCGGCCTCACGGTGTCCAGAGCCGTCATCGAGGCCGGCGGCAAGGAGTACATCGCGCGCTACGAGCAGGTCGACCCGATCAGCGGTGTCGCACGGCTCGACGTCGATTCGCAGCTTGCCGAAGGCGCGGGCTCGATTCGCATCGCCTATAGCGGCGCCTTCCGCCACGGCGCCGAGGGCTTTTTTCGCGTGGACGCCGGGGACGCCAGCTACGTGTTCTCGCAGATGGAACCGATCGATGCGCGCCGCGCGTTCCCCGGCTTCGACGAGCCGCGCTTCAAGACGCCGTTCACGGTCGCGATCGTCACTCCTCCAGGGAACGAAGCGGTATCGAACGCGCCGCTCGTCATGACCGAGACGCTCAAGGACGGACGCGTCAGACACAGTTTTGCACCCACTCTGCCGTTGCCGACCTATCTCGTGGCGATCGCGGTGGGCCCGCTCGACATCGTCACGGCGCGACCGGTGCCGCCGAACGAGATTCGCAGGACACCGTTGCCCTTGCGAGGCGTCGCGACACGCGGTCAGGGGTCGAAACTCGCGATCACGCTGCGCGAGACGCCGGAGATCGTTCGACGCCTGGAGCAGTATTTCGGCATGGCGTATCCCTATCCCAAGCTCGACCTGATCGCGTCGCCCGAAATGGGCGGCGCCATGGAGAATGCGGGCGCCATTCTCTTCAGCGACAGCCTCATCCTCCTCGGGCCAGATGCGCCGCTTGCGCAGCTGCGTGACTTCGGGAGCGTGACCGCGCACGAGATCGCGCACCACTGGGTGGGTGATCTGGTCACGCCGGTCTGGTGGGACGACATCTGGCTCAATGAATCTTTCGCCGAGTGGAGCGGCCACAAGATCGCCGACCAATGGCGGCCGGACCTGGGGCTGCACGACAACCTCATCCTCGAGGCGCTCGAAGCCATGGACGTCGACTCGCAGCGCGCGGGCCGCCCGGTTCGCGAGCCGATCGATGACAACACGCGCATCGCCAGCACCTTCGACTCGATCACCTACCAGAAGGGCGGCGGCGTGCTCGCGATGATCGAGTCGTACCTGGGCGAGGACGTGTTCCAGCGAGGAGTCCACCAGCACCTGGTTGCGCACGCGCACGGAAATGCCACCGCTGAGGATTTCTTCGGTGCGCTGGCGCGCGTGGCGGGCCAGCCCGTCCTGGTCGAAGCGTTCCGCTCGTTCATCGAGCAGCCCGGCGTGCCGCTCGTCATGGTGCGCGCGTCCGCGGACGGCCGACGACTCGAGTTGTCGCAGACACGCTACCGGCCGCTCGGCTCGACGATTCCGCCAGGTGGCGAATGGAAGATACCGTTCTGCGCGTCACTCGTCGGGGGATCGAAGCCACAAAAACTCTGCACGCTGATGACGGGCGTCACGGCATCTGTCGACCTGCCTTCCGGCATGCAGCCGTCCGCAGTCATGCCGAATGCGGCGGGCGCCGGCTATTACCGGTTCGCAATGGAACCCGCTGCCATCGACCGGCTGTTGTCGATGGCGGCGTCGCTCCCGCCCGGCGAGGGCCTGGCGCTCGCCGACAGCATCAATGCTGCCTTCCTGGCCGGTACGATCAACTTCGAAAAGCTGCTGAACGCCGCATCCGCCCTGAGCCGGCACCCGAACCGCCAGGTGGCCGTGATGCTGGGGAGCTCCCTGCTGGATCTCGGCGATCGTGTCCTCGACAACGCTCAGCGTGCTCAGCTGGAGCGCAGACTCGTGGACATGTACGGGCCGCGCCTGCATCAGCTCGGGTTCGATCCGCGTGCCGGTGCCTATGCCAAGGATCCGGTCGAACAGCAGCTGTTGCGCCGGTCGTTATTGAGAATCGTGGCCGAGGGTGCGCGCGACCGGGAAGTGAGCAAGGTGCTGGCCGATGCAGCCCGCGCCTCGCTGACGAATCCGGCCGCGCTCGATACGGGAATTCGCGATGTCGCCTGGTCGATTGCCGCCCGGGAGGACGCCGGCTTCGCCGGTGCGCTGATGCAGCGGATGAGCGGCATGCAGGACAGCCTGATGCGCGAGCATGCGGCCGCGGCCCTGGGCTCCGTCGAACAGCCCGAGATCGCCGCGAAGGTTCGGGCACTCGCCATCGATACCAATACCCACACCACCGAGGGCTTCATCATCCTGGGCGGGCAGTTCGCTTCACCGGTGGTCAGGCCCGAGGCGTGGCGCTGGCTGCACGACAACTTCGAGCTCGTGGTGCATCGCCTGCCTGGTTTCGCGCAGCCGGTGACGTTCCAGTATCCGGAAACTTTCTGTGACAGCGCTACGCGCAGGCAACTCGAGGAGTTCCTGACGCCCAAGAGCCGCGAGATGGGCATGGGTGCGCTCGAGCTGGCCCGCTCCCTCGAGCACATCGACCTGTGCGTGGCGCAGAAGAGCGCGCACGCCGCGGACATCAGAGCTGCACTGGGAAGCTAGAAGAGCAGTCCGCTTGGGTCGTTGGCTGGGGGTGTGCCCTGGGAGTTTCTGGCGAATGCGCAGCGACGACACTTGAGCGAGGAACGCTCAAGGTCGCGCGCGAACCCTCAGTCCGGTCGGCGCTCAGACGACGATCTGTTATCGAACCTGAAGTGAATCTGGTCTGAGCGCTTGTCGACCGTACAGAGGGCCTTCGCCACAAACTCCCAGGGCACACCCCAGCCAACGACACAAGCGGACTGCTACGTGGCACGCGACAGGTCGCGTATCGCCGCATCGGAGCGCTCGCGATCGCGATCATCGAATGGCCTCACGGTGACGGAGCGGACCGTGTCGCGCTTCAGGCAACGCAGGTTCACACTGTACCCGTCCGGATTGGAGCGCGGAACATAGAAAGACTTGACGCCGCAATTGCGACAGAACAGGTGTCGCGCGATTCCCGTGTTGAACCTGTAAGTCGCCAGCACCTCTGCACCGCGCACGAGACGCAAGCGGTTTGCCGGCACGATCAGGTGCAGGAAACCCGTCATCGTGCAAATCGAGCAGTTGCACTCCCACGCTTCGAGGTCCGCGGGTGCATCCACCTCGAAGACCACTGCTCCGCAGTGACAACCGCCCCGGTGAGTGACGGAGTCGGCGTTCATGAATCGCGTCGCATGGCGCCCTGGCGGCGCGTGACACCGACCGGGAGCTTGCGAATCGCCGCTTCGTCGGCGAGGAAACTCCGCGGATCATTCGCGTAGTCGCAGGCCATCTGCGTGGAATCATTGCCCCAGAACAGCATTTCGCCCACCGCGAGCGTCGGAACGCCGAAGACTCCGGCCGCGATTGCGGCTTCCGTATTCGCCCGCAGTGCCTGCTTCACTGACTCTGCGCCGATCGCCCGCTCCGCGTTCTCTACGCCCAATTCGTCAAGAAGCGCCGCCCATGCCGCCCGATCGTCCGGCAGCTTGCCGTCGCGCCACACGAAGTCGAACAGCCTGGCGACCACCTCATCGCTCACTTCACGATGAATGGCGAGCCTGAGCAATGGCAGGGGATTGAAGGGGTGCGCGGACGGCAAGGCGAGCGGCACGCCCCTGCGGCGCGCGAGCCAGCTGACTTGCCGGTAAATGAACGAGCGCTTGGGGCCGATCTCCGCCGGTCCCAGCTGTCCCCAGTGAGCCAGCAGCCCGGCCAGCAGCACCGGGCGCAGCTCTATTGCGTATGCAGCACGCAGTCGCGGCAGATCATGAAACTGCAGATAAGAAAAAGGAGAAATGAAGTCGAAGTACCAGTCGGCGCGCATCATGTCGGTGACCTCAGCCAGGGCGCCGTGTCGAGATCGACGTTGCCGCCGGACAGAATGACGCCGACGTTGCGCCCTTGAACGTCGAGCCGCTTCTCGAGCAGCGCCGCAACCACGACGGCCGCCGAGGGCTCGATGAGGAGTTTCAGCCGCTCCAGCACCAGCCGCGCAGCACGCAGGATGCCCGCTTCGGACACCCGCACGATATCGTCGACGCAGCGGCGAATGATGGGGAAATTGCGCGTGCCGAGCGATGAGCGCAGACCGTCGGCCACGGTGTCGGGCGCATCGAGCAGCACACGCTCGCCGCTGCGGAAGGAGCGCCAGGCATCATCCGCCTGCTCGGGCTCGACGCCGACAACGCGAAGCCGAGGCAGGAGTCCGCGCGCTGCGATCGCAGTGCCCGAGATGAGTCCGCCGCCCCCGATCGGTGCCAGCACGAAATCCAGCTCCGGCTGCTCCTCGATGAGTTCGAGGCAGGCCGTGCCCTGTCCGGCGATCACGCGATAGTCGTCGTAGGGGTGAACCGCGTGCAGGTCGCGCTTTGCGAGCAGTTCGGCGAGCGCCGCCTCGCGCGCGATTCTTCCCGGTCGACACAGAATCACTTCGGCTCCGTGGCTGCGCACTGCCGCCAGCTTCACGCTCGACGAGTTGTCCGGCATCACCACGACCGCGGGGATGCCACGCAGCCGCGCGGCCAGTGCCAGCGCCGCGCCATGATTGCCGGATGAGTGCGTCGCCACGCCGCGCGCCGCCACGGTATCCGGCAGCGAGAACACCGCGTTGGCTGCGCCGCGCAGCTTGAAGGCGCCGCCGCGTTGCAGGTTCTCGCACTTGAATATCAAGCGCGCGCCGAACTGCTCGTCCAGGGATTCATCGCGGACGAGGGCCGTGCGCCGCACGAAAGGCTTGACGAGCGTTGCCGCGGCTCGGATGACCGCGAGATCCGGTTCCCGCTCAGGAACCGTCGCTGAATCGTTGCGCATGCGCCGCTCAGTTGTCGGGTGGGAATGCAATCGATGGCGCGAACAGGCGCTGGCGATAGTACTGCAGCTCGCGCACCGAATCGCGGATGTCCTCGAGCGCGAGATGCGTCGAAGACTTGGTCACCCCGGATGCGACATCGGGCGCCCAGCGGCGCGCGAGCTCCTTGAGCGTGCTGACATCGAGGTTACGATAGTGAAAATAGCGCTCCAGCTCCGGCATGAAGCGCGCCAGGAAGCGCCGGTCCTGGCAGATGCTATTGCCACACATGGGCGAGGCGCCAGGATCCACGTGCTGGGCAAGGAAGCTCAGGGTCGTGCGCTCCGCCTCGCCCACGCTGGTGGTGCTCGCCCGAACGCGCTCGATCAGGCCGGAGGCGCCGTGCTGGCGCTGATTCCACTCATCCATCAGTTCGAGCACGTCTTGCGGCTGGTGAACGGCCATCACGGGCCCCTCCGCGAGCACTCGCAGATGCTTGTCGGTGACCAGCGTGGCGATCTCTATGATGTGGTCGACGTCGGGCCTGAGCCCGGTCATCTCGAGATCGATCCAGATCAGGTTGTCCGGGTCTCGTGCCATGAGTACGCAACGGATTGTGCCCGGATATTAGCAGACGGTAAGCTGGCCGCGCCTGCATCCACCGGGCCTCCATGGGTCTCGCCACTGCATCGTTCGCCATCCTGCTGATTCTGGCGCTCGCCTGTCGCATCTGGCTCCTCGCCCGCCAGTGCGCGAGCGCGCGCGCCGCGCGTGAGCGCGTGCCGGAGGCGTTTCGCGACGCCGTGCCGCCAGACGCCAATCGCAAGGCGAGCGACTACACGATCGCGAACGCGAAACTGGCGATGGCCGATGCCATCCTCGATGCAGCGCTGTTCGCGCTGTTGACCTGGGGCGGCGTGCTCGCCTGGCTGGACGCATTCTGGCGCGGGAGGGCACTCCGCGACGTAGCGCTCGGACTGGCCGTGATCGTCAGTGCGTGGCTGATCACCGCGCTCGTCGGCTGGCCGTTCTCGCTCTACCGGCTGTTCGGCATCGAGACCCGTTTCGGCTTCAATCGCATGGGCTGGCGCCTCTATCTCATGGATCTGCTGAAAAGCCTGGCCTTGCTGGTGATCCTCGGACTGCCGCTCCTCGCTCTCATTCTCTGGCTCATGCTGAGCGCGGGCCGCTACTGGTGGTGGTATGCGTGGCTTGCGTGGGCAGTCTTTACCCTCACGCTCACCTGGGTGTATCCCGCGTTCATCGCCCCGCTCTTCAATCGCTTTCAACCACTCGGCGACGCCTCGCTCCGGCAACGGATCGAATCGCTGATCGAACGCTGCGGTTTCAGCAGTCGCGGGATCTTCGTGATGGACGGGTCGCGCCGCTCGGCGCACGGCAATGCGTACTTCACCGGCTTCGGCGCGAACAAGCGCATCGTCCTGTTCGACACGCTGCTCGAGCGCTTGAGCGCCGGCGAGATCGAAGCGGTGGTCGCGCACGAGCTGGGACACTTTCGGTTGCACCACGTCCGCTGGCGCCTGGTCACAACGCTGATCCTCGGCCTCGCAGGGCTCTGCGTGCTCGGATGGCTGAGCACCGAGCCAGCGTTCTACGCGATCTTCCGGGTGGGCGCGCCCTCCGCGCACATGGCGTTGCTGCTCTTCGTCCTGGCGCTGCCCGTGCTCACGTTCTGGCTCTCGCCGCTGAGCGCGGCGTGGTCGCGACGTCACGAGTTCGCAGCCGATCGCTACGCAACCAGCCAGGCGAATGCGGGAGAGCTCGCCTCCGCGCTCGTCAAGCTGTATCGGGAGAACGCGACCACGCTCGCACCGGATGCCATCTACTCGGCGTTCTTCGACTCGCATCCGCCGGCACCGGTGCGCATCGCGCGACTGCGCGGCACGGCGAGTGGGACGGCCTGACGATGCCGCACGCTGAGGATCGTGGCGAGGTGGGACGGGTGGTCGCGAGTTTTGGCCGCCACGTCGTCGTCGAGACCCGCGAGCAGACAAGCATTCCCTGCACACTGGCCGCGCGGCGGCTGCAGGTGGTCTGCGGTGATGAAGTCCGATGGGAACGCAGCGATACCGCCGGACGCGGCATCGTACTGGAGCGGTTGCCGCGGCGCTCGGCGCTGTCACGTGTCAACGCGACGGGACGCAGCGAAGCGGTCGTTGCCAACGTCTCGCAACTCGTCGTGGTGTTCGCACCGCAACCCATCCCGGATCTCTTCATCGTCGATCGTTACGTCGCCGCCGCCGAGCTCTATGGGATGAAGGCGCTCGTGGTCCTCAACAAGAGCGAGCTCACCACCGAGGCCGATCCCTGTCGTACGGAACTCTCCGTGTACCACGGCATCGGCTACGCCGTGGGTCTGTGCTCAGCGGCCACCGGCGCGGGCGTCGACCAATTGCGTCCGCGGCTTCGATCCGAGGTCAGCGTGCTCCTGGGTCAGTCGGGAGTTGGCAAGTCGACGCTCGCCAACCTCCTGCTGCCCGGGCTCGATGCGGAAACTGCGCAGTTGTCGCGCAGTACGATGGAGGGCCAGCACGTCACCAGCGTATCGACGCTTCATCACCTGCCGGACAGCGGCGACCTCATCGATTCGCCCGGCGTGCGCGACTATGCACCGGAGGTTGAGCTGCTCGCCAACCCCGCGCACGTGTTCCGCGAATTCGCCGTGCCGGCCACGCAGTGCCGGTTCCAGGACTGCCGGCACCTGCGTGAGCCCGATTGCGGGGTCAGGAACGCAGTTGCGGCCGGAGCGATCACCGCGCGCCGCTACGAGAGCTATCGACGGCTGCTGAGGCTGCAATCGCGCCTGCGCGAGGCGCGACCGGACAAGTCGGGATAGTCGCGGGAAGTCAGCCGATGACCTGCCGCCCGGCGAGCGCGTGCGCCAGGGTTCCGCCGTCGACGTATTCGAGCTCGCCCCCTACCGGCACGCCATGCGCGATGCGGGACGCGCGCACGCCGCGACGTGCAGCGATCTCGCCGATCACGTGGGCGGTCGCATCGCCCTCCACGGTCGGATTCGTCGCCAGGATCACCTCGGCGACTTCGCCTTGTGCGAGCCGCGCCTCGAGCTGCGCGAGTCCGAGCTGCTCGGGGCCGATGCCGTCGAGCGGCGAGAGATGTCCCATCAGGACGAAGTATTGTCCCCGGTAGCTCGCGGTCTGCTCGATCGCGACCACATCCGCGGGCGATTCGACGACACACAGCAACGACGGATCGCGCTGTGCGGACGAGCAGTTCGTGCACAACTCCTCTTCCGTGAGCATCCGGCAACGCTTGCAGTGCCCGATGCGGGCCAGGACGTCGGTGAGCGCGGTCGCGATCTCGCGCCCGCCATCGCGGTCGCGCTCGAGGAGGTGAAACGCCATGCGCTGCGCGGTCTTCGGGCCGACGCCCGGCAGGATTCGCAGCGCTTCGATCAGCCGCGCCAGGGCGGGCGAGTACTTCATTGAGCCCCGTGCGCGATAGGCCTAGAGAGGGAGCTTGAACCCGGGCGGCAACGCCATGCCTGACATGAGCCCGGAAAACTTTTCCTGCACGCGTGCCTCGACCTTGCGCACCGCATCGTTCACCGCGGCAGCCACCAGGTCTTCGAGCATTTCCTTGTCGTCCTTGAGCATTGCCGCGTCGATCTGCACGCCGCGCACTTCGTGGCGTCCGTTCATGGTCACGCGCACCATTCCGCCGCCCGACTCACCCTGCACCTCGAGCTGCCCGAGCTCGGCCTGCGCCTTCTGCATGTTCGCCTGCATCTGCTGGGCTTGCTTCATCAGGTTGCCGAGACCGGGCTTCATGGACACTCCTCGTCGCGCTTCAATTGAGCGGCTTGATCGAATCGGGAATGAGCGTGGCGCCCAGGCGCTCCTGCAGGGCACGCACCGTAGAATCGGACTCCAGTTCGACCCGCGCCGCCTGCAGTCGTTCCTCCGCTGCCTGGGCGAGCTCGCGCGCCGGTGTCTGCGTTGCTTCCCCGGCGAGCTCGATCTGCAGGTGGATCTCTCCGCCCAGCACACGTGCCAATGCGCCGGCGAGCGTTTCTTCGGTCTGCCGCGTGCGAAAGTGAGCGCCGCGCGGATCGAGCAGCAGTCGCACCTGGTTCTGCTCGCGCGCGACCAATGTGCAGTTGATGGCGAGCTGGCGCGCCGCGCCCTGCACGTCCAGCGATCCGATCATGGTGCGCCAGGAATCGCCGGCGGATGCACTGCTGATCGCCGGCGCATTCGAGGTCTTCGGGCCTGGTGCGTCCAGGTTCGACGGCGCTCGCGGGCCACGCAAAGCCATGTCCGCAGCCTCTGCCGGGCGAAACGCGAGCATGCGCAGGAGCACCATCTCAAATCCGCTGCGCTGCTCCGGCGCCAGATCCAGGTCGCGGCGACCCACGATGGCGAGCTGGTAATAGAGCTGCAGGTCTTGCGCAGGGATGCGGGTGGCGAGCGCGTCGAGAGTCTCGGGCGCAAACGCCTCGCCCGCGCCATAGCTCGGAACGGCCTGGCGCAGGGCGACTTTCTGAATCAGCGTCGCGAGATCGTCGAGTGCCGCAGCGTAATCGGGCGCGTACTCGTCGAGTGCGGCGACACTCTCCATCAGCCGGGCCGCGTCGCCCGCGGCGATCTGCTCGAGAAATCGCACGGTATGCGCGCGATCCACGGTGCCGAGCATGGCGCGGGCCTCGCTCTCGGTCAGCTTGCCGCCCGCAAAGGCGATCAGCTGATCGAGAAGGCTCAACGCATCGCGCAGGCTCCCATCGGCGGCGCGCGCCAGCAGCTCGATGGACGCGGGCTCTGCCTGCAGGCCCTCGGCCTCGATGATGTGCGTGAGACGTGCCGCGATCAGGCTCACCGGCAGGCGCTTCAGGTTGAATTGCAGGCACCGCGACAGCACGGTCACCGGGAGCTTCTGCGGATCGGTCGTCGCCAGCAGGAACTTGACGTGCGGCGGCGGCTCCTCGAGCGTCTTGAGCAGCGCATTGAACGAGTGCGTCGACAGCATGTGCACTTCGTCGATGAGGTACACCTTGAAGCGACCGCGCGCGGGCGCGTACTGCACGTTGTCGAGGAGCTCGCGCGTGTCGTCGACCTTGGTTCGCGAAGCCGCGTCCACTTCCAGCAGATCGACAAAACGCCCCTCGTCGATCTCGCGACAAGCGGTGCAGGTGCCGTCAGGCTTCGAGGACACGCCCGCTTCGCAGTTCAGGCACTTCGCGAGAATACGCGCCAGCGTCGTCTTGCCGACGCCGCGCGTTCCCGTCAACAGGAATGCATGATGCACGCGGCCGCTGTCGAGCGCGTTGCTGAGCGCGCGCACCACGTGTTCCTGGCCAACGATTTCACTGAAATCCCGGGGACGCCACTTGCGGGCGAGAACCAGATAACTCATGAGTCACACTCTAATCGGAGGGTGGCAGCCCGCACCAGCACTTCTCCGGCACCCGATCGGTGCCGCTACCGTTGCTCCCTTCCGGGCCTGGCGGGTTTCACGGCGGATCGTCGCGGCGACGCCGATGCGGACTGCCATGGAAGGATCAAGTGGCGGAGAGAGTGGGATTCGAACCCACGAAACCGTTGCCGGTTTACTGGAATTCCAGTCCAGCGCCTTCGACCGCTCGGCCATCTCTCCACACGAATTGAGGGCGCGCAGCGTACCGAAGGGCTCGCGCCCGTGCAATTCAGGATTGCCCGGGCGGCGGCTGTGGCTCTGGTTGCGCCTCGGGCTGCTGTGGTGGCTGCGGCTCAGCTTGTGGCGATGCCTCGGCCTGCGGTTGAGCCTGCGGCTGCGGAGGCTGCGGCTCGGCTGACGGCGTCGTCTGCGGCGCTGGCGTCGGAAGCGGAGGTGGCACTTCGCTGGGAAGCGGACTCGCCTCTATCGGAGGAGCCGGTGCCTGCGAGTGGAAAGGCGCAGCGGAGGGAGTCGCGGTTTGCGGACGATCGCCCTTGGGGAAATCGCCGCGGGTGCGCTCCGGAAAGTACGACGGCGGAGCGTCGAGACAGCCTTCGACATCGGTGCGCGGCCGGTCGGGCGTCTTGAGCTCCGGGACCTTGAGCGCGTTGCGCGTATCGGGAGCGTCCAGCCCGGCTGGAACGTTCAGCGGCGGGATGCTCTCGCCGGTGCCATAGTCCGGAGGCGCATCACAGGATGTCGACTTGCAGCCGGCGAGCGCTGCGGCCCCGACGACCAATGGCGCCAGCCATCGGAACGGGCGAGTAAACCATCTCAATTCAGTACCCCCGACGTGCGCATGGCATCGCGCACTTGTTCATGAAATTGTGACGCCAGCGGCGTCAGCGGCAAGCGGATCCCGCCGGCGATCAGCCCCATGGTCTCGAGCGCCCACTTGACCGGTATCGGATTCGATTCGACGAACAAGGCCGCGTGAAGTTTCCTGAGCTTGCTGTCGATCGCGTGCGTCCAGGCTTCCTCGTGGCTGCACGCCGCGGCGCAGAGCTCGTGCATGAGCTTCGGCGCCACGTTCGCGGTGACCGAGATGACGCCCCGGGCGCCCACATCCATGAGCTCATGCGCCGTGGCATCGTCGCCGCTGATGACGTCGAAACCTTCCGGCACGGACGCGAGGATCTCGCGCGCGCGCTCGACCTTGGCGGTCGCTTCCTTGATGCCGGCGATGTGCGGCTCACGCGCCAGCCGGGCAACCGTGGCCGCCTGCATATCGACGCCGGTGCGCGACGGCACATTGTAGAGAATCACCGGAATGCGTGCTGCGGCGGCGACTGCGCGAAAGTGCTCGAACAGTCCCTCCTGCGTCGGCTTGTTGTAGTACGGAGTCACGACGAGAAGCGCATCCGCTCCCGTGGCTGCGAGCTCGCGCGCGCGCTGCAAGGTGCGCTTGGTCGAGTTGGTCCCGGCGCCGGCGATCACCGCCATCCGTCCGCGCAGCTTTCGTACCGCCCGCTTGACCAGCTCTTCGAGCTCGGCGCCCTCGAGCGTCGCGGATTCACCGGTGGTGCCGCCGACGACGATGCCGTCCGTCTGATTCTCGGCGTGGAACTGCAGCAGACGCTCCCAGGCGGGAAAATCGATCTCGCCGTCCGCCGTCATCGGCGTCACGACCGCCACCATGCTGCCGCCGAACATCGGAAACCTTGGCCCCTTTCGCGCAGGACCGCGGATGTTACGTGCCGCAGCCGTGACGAGGCAAGCGGGCCACCGCGACTCGTTCCACCGTCCCGCCAATACCGGTACACTGCGGCCGCAGCGCCCTCGCGGCCCCAGGAATGATCACAGACTCCTAGATGAAGCAGTACCTGGCGATCTCGGCGATCGGCAGTGATCGCACGGGAATGGTCCACGACCTGACTCGTGTCGTGACCGACTGCGGCGGCAGCATCAGCGAAAGCCGCATGACCGCGCTGGGTTCGCAGTTCGCGATGCTGCTGCTGGTCTCGGGCAACTGGGCGTCGCTGGCGCGGCTCGAGACCGACCTGCGCAAGCTCGCGGACTCGAGCGAGCTCAGCATCCAGTTGCGGCGTACCGAACAACGCACCGCGCGCAGCGACATGCTGCCCTATTCCGTCGACGTGGTGTGCCTCGACCAGGCCGGCATCGTCTCCAGCCTGTCGGGCTTCTTCTCTTCGCGCGGCATCGACATCGCGGAACTCTCCACGCGCAGCTACGCGGCCGCCCACACCGGCGCGCCGATGTTCTCGGTGCAGATGATCGTCAATGTGCCGAGCCGCATACACCTCTCGACCCTGCGCGAGGAGTTCCTGGAGTTCTGCG
>DATBIF010000034.1:0-5317 GCA_036557045.1 Steroidobacteraceae bacterium | reverse complement strand
GCGAGGACTCACAGCGCGCGCACATCTACCGTCCGGCGGCGAGCCGCGAGCAGACCCAGCGTCAGCTCACGCGCCTGCTGATCGATGGCGCGTTCGACGGTTCGCGCTCGCAGCTCGTGCTGCAGGCGCTCGCCGGCGCGGAAGGCGTGAAGCCCGAGGAGCTGGACGAGATTCGCGCGCTTCTCAATCGATTGCAGGACCGGCAGAACGGATAGTGAAGCGCGCCCGCAGAGGCGGCGATTCGGGATGAACGGAGGTATGCAATGAACGGGTTCGAGTTGCCCAACCTCGCCACGCTGGTGGCGACGCTCGGCTGGACACTGTTGCATTTTCTCTGGCAGGGCGCTGTCGCGGGCGTCCTGTTCGGGCTGGCGCTCGCGGTAACGGCGCGCGCCTCGGCACCGACGCGTTATCGCGTCGCTCTCGGTGTGCTCACACTGCTGGCCGCATGTCCGGTCATCACATTCATCTGGCTGATGCCGGACCAGGATTCGGGAGCGACGGGCGTCACCACCTTCAGCACGCCGGTGGCGACGGCGATGCTCGCTGCAGCCGCCAGCAGCGCCAGCGATTGGCGCGCGTTGATCGATCCCTGGCTGCCCTGGGCAGTGCTGATCTGGGCCGTGGGCGTCACTTTCATGACCGGGCGGCTGCTGTTTGAGTGGCGCGAAGTGCGTCGCCTGACGCGGCTCGACATCGAGCCGTTGAGCGCGGCCTGGGAAGCACGCGTGGAACGTCTGCGGGCTTCGATCGGCGTGCGTCGCGCGGTCACCGTGCTGCAGTCGGCGCGCGTGCACGTGCCACTGGTCGTGGGCTGGCTCAAGCCCGTCGTCCTGGTGCCGATCGGGGCGCTCACGGGACTCACGCCTTCGCAGCTCGAACTGATCCTGATGCATGAGCTGGCGCACGTGCGTCGCAACGACTACCTCGTGAACCTGCTGCAGATCGTGGTGGAGACACTTCTCTTCTATCACCCGGTGGTGCGCTGGGTGTCGCGCGTTCTGCGCGAGGAGCGTGAGAATTGTTGCGATGACCTGGTGGTCGCGAATTCCCGGGATCCGCTCGGCTATGCCCGCGCGCTCACCGAGCTCGCGGGCGCCCGCTCGCTGGCGCTGCAAACCAGCGTCGGCAGTGACGGCGGCAAGCTTCTCACCCGCATCAAGCGCATCGTCGCGGTACGCGAGCCGACGCGCGTGGCGACGCACTGGAGCGTCGGCGCATTGCTCGCCGTCTTCGGTCTCAGCCTGAGTGGCTTGCTGCATCCGATCACGACACCGTCGGCGCGTGACGAAGCGCCCGCAGCGGCGATGGACAGAGCCGCGAAGGACACGCTGGCAATCGCACCGATACCTTCTGACGAGATCCGCGCGCCGGCACTCGAGACGATCGCCACTCCGGCGGTAATCTCCGGGCAGCTCGCGGCGGAAGCGGTTGCGACGCCGGCGGCGAGTGGCAGCGTGACGCCGCCGTCGGCAGCAGTTGAGAGTCGGCCGGCAACGCCGGCGACACATGCCGTGGATGCGCCGGGTGAGGCGCCGCAAATCGCGCCCGCGCCGACAACGGCGGCCGAGCCCGCTCCGGCGGCGACGCTGGCAGCGAGCACGCAACCCGAGGCGCCTGCAATGCCCGCCGCAGAACCGGCGCCCGCGAGTAGCTCCGGGGAAGGCCCGGCGGTCGCGCCTGCCGCACCGGCAATGCCCGCGGCCCGGCCGATCTGGCTGGAACAGCCGGAATTCCCGATTGCAGCGCGCCTGAGCGGCATCGAAGGGTGGGTCACTGTCACCTACACCATCGACCACAGGGGCCGCGTCTCCGATGTCGGCATCGTCGATGCGAAGCCCCGCAACGTCTTCGATTCAGCGGTGCGCAGGGCCGTGCGCAACTGGCGTTTCGAGCCGACCGTCATCGACGGCCAGGCGATCTCGCGCCGCATGACGCAGACCATCCAGTTCTCACTCGACTACAAGATGATCTGCAGCGCCGATCCGGCGACCGGCACGCGCATCAACGACAAGTGCCGCACCAAGGACGAGATCGAGAACGCCAGCTCGGGCAATTGAGCGAATCCGCCGGCACTGCGCCGGCGGATGCGCGCCGGCCGGGGCGCGTGTCATGATGGCGAGAGAAAGCTGTCCGGGGCAGACCCCAAAGGCAGTCGCGCCGCTTGACCACCGCGTACCAGATCAGCATCGTCATTCCCGCCTTCGCGCAGGATGCGAGCCTCATCGCACTGCTCAAGCGCATTCGCAGCTGGGAACGCAAGCCGCGCGAGATCATCGTCGCCGATGGAGCGCAGAGCATCGACACCCGGCGACTCTGCGCGCGCTATGACGCGCTCTGGGTTCCCTCGGTGCACGGGCGCGGCGTGCAACTGACGAAGGGAGCGGCGCACGTACACGGCTCGGTGCTGTGGTTCCTGCAACCGGACTGCGAGCCCCATCCTGAATCTCTGACCGCAATCGCGATCGCCATCGACAGCGGGGCGATCGGCGGGTACTTCCGCTGGCGCTCGCAGGGCGTGCGGCACTGGGTGACGCCAATCCTCGAGCTGGGAGTCCGGCTGCGGAGTCGCTGGGGCGTGCCCTACGGCGACCAGGGGCTGTTCGTCGAGCGCGAAGCCTTCGAGGTCTGCGGTGGATTCGAGGCGACGCCGCTGTTCGAGCAGGTGCGCCTGATCAAGGCGCTGCGCCGGCAAGGGCGCTTTGAGGCTCTGCAGTTACCGATCGGGGTATTGCAGACGCCGGGGCGGGAACGCGGCTGGCTGCGCCGGGCGCTCGGCAATCGCCTGCTGGCCCTCGGCTACATCGCGGGTCTGTCTCCGGCGAGGCTCGCGCGCTGGTTTGGCCAGGGCGATGCCGGAGCGAGCGGGCTCTGACAGCTTGCCCGGTTAGAAGCTGCTCGTCGGGTAGGCGCGCTCGCCGTCCGCCTGCGGGTCGAGCCAGACTGCGCTGCGACCGGATGCGTGCGAATCGGTGAACAGGATGGCCGCGTCCACCGTCACGTGTTCGCGAGCTGGCGCGTCCACGCACGGCATGTACCGGTCAACTCGTTGATGGCGCCGCGTGGCGCGTCGTGTAGAAGTCCGTTTTCTCTTCATGATCGTCCCGCCTTGAGTTCTCTCATCCCTCTGCAATCAGCTTGTCTTCCATCTGCGCAACTGCGCTTGCGGCAGTGGCGATGATCGCGTGCGCTTCGACGCGGTTGCGACCCTGGCCCTTGGCGCGATAGAGCGCCATATCCGCCGCCTGGATCACTTCCTCGACCCCGTAGATGCGATCGAACATCGCCGTGGCGACGCCCGCGCTGATCGTGACGCGGTCCGCCACCGTCGAAACCGAGTTCGGAACCGCGAGTCGCCAGATGTTGCGGCGGAGCCGGTCGGCGAACAGCCAGGCCCGGCGCGCGTCGATGCCGGGCAGCACGATGGCGAACTCTTCACCGCCATAACGCGCGGCAAGATCGCCGGCGCGGCGGAAGGTTTTCTCCACCGCCTGCGCCACGCGGCGCAGAGTATCGTCGCCGCGCGCGTGTCCGTAGGTGTCGTTGTAGCGCTTGAAGCCGTCGATATCGCACAGGATCAGTGACAGCGGCTGGCGCTCGCGCAGACAGCGGCGCACTTCGCGCGCCAGCACCTCGTCGAACTGGCGCCGGTTGGCGATGCCGGTCAGGCCATCGATGCTCACCAGCCGCAGGAGCTGCGCGTTGGCCTCCTGCAGTTGAATCCGGGTGGCGTTGAGCTCCTGGTTGTTCGCCTGCAGCACCGCGGTGCGTTCCTTCACCCGTTCCTCGAGCTGCTCGCGCGCATAATTGAGCGCGATCTCCATGCGCTGGCGCTCCGCGAGCTCGTACTGCAGGGCCTGCGTGCGCTTCTCGACCAGGGCACGCAGCATGCGATTCCACAGGTAGAGGACGGCGAGGCAGAGCAGGACGATGGTGAAGCCGGCCACGGCGCCGATCCAGAACGTGGCATTCGGACCGAGCACGTCACGCAATACCCCGGCGGATGCAGAACTGCTGAGTACCGCGATGAACGCCACCGCCATCATTGATGCGGCAGCCCATTGCATTCGCCTCGTCAAGGTGCGTAATCCCCTATCAGTTTCTTACGTTATGGGAGCGGCCACTGCGAGGGCGAGAATACCGAGCGTGATCGGACGCAATTGCGGCAGCGATCACAAAATGCCGTGCTCCTGACAGAGCTTTTGACCGATATGTCAAAGCTTGTAGGAGGGCTGGGAAGGCAGTCCCAACCCTGCCCGGAGACGCCCGAAACCCCTTGCCTTGACGCTCCAAAGGAGGCTCACGGACACTGCGGCCAAGCATCGGATGAAGGGAGCCCAAATGACCGACGGCAGCAGCGCACCGGCGCCGCGCGAATTCGCGTCCTTTCGCGATTTCTATCCGTACTACCTCGGCGAGCACAGCAGCCGCACCTCGCGCCGTCTGCATGTCGTCGGTACCGCGCTGGTGCTGCTGACTGTGCTGTTCGCGGCCGTCAGCGGCCAGGGTGAATGGCTGTGGCTCGTGCCCTTGCTGGGGTATGGACCGGCCTGGATCGGTCACTTCTTCTTCGAGAAGAACCGTCCGGCGACCTTCCGCCACCCCATCTACAGCCTGGCCGGTGATTTCGTGATGTTCCGTGACGTCATGCTGGGGCGAATCAGGTGGTGAAGGCTGCCGTCGACCGGCAGTTCGAGCAGCGGCTCTCCGGGCTCATCAACAGTCGTCAGCAGGACGTCCTGCAGCGCGGCCTCAAGGGCGTCGAGCGCGAATCACTCCGGGTCAAGCCCGACGGGCACCTGTCTCAGGAACCGCATCCGCGAGCCCTGGGTTCGGCGCTCACCAACGAGCACATCACGACGGACTATTCCGAGGCGCTGCTCGAGCTGGTCACGCCGGCATTCAAGGAGACCTGGGAGCTCCTGCAGTACCTCTGCGACATCCACCAGTTCGTCTATCGACACATCGGCGAGGAACTGCTCTGGGCGACGAGCATGCCGTGCGCGATCCGCAACGATGCGGACATCCCCATCGCACGTTACGGCCGCTCGAACGTCGGCCGCATGAAGACCGTGTATCGCGAGGGTCTCGGCCTGCGCTATGGACGCATGATGCAGGCGATCTCCGGAGTGCATTTCAACTACTCGTTTCCGGCGCAGTTCTGGCCGGTGCTGGCGGAGGTGCTCGAATCGCGTGACGCCCACCCGGACTTCGTGTCCGAGCAGTACTTCGCCCTGCTGCGCAACTACCGGCGCCACGGCTGGATCGTGCTGTACCTGTTCGGTGTGTCGCCCGCGGTGTGCGGCTCGTTTCTCGC
>DATBIF010000033.1:0-37444 GCA_036557045.1 Steroidobacteraceae bacterium | reverse complement strand
CAGCCTGCTCGTAGACCTTGTCGTCCATGTCGCGCATCAGTCCTTCGCTGGCGTAGATCACCGCGGGAACATGCATGGCACCGCGCATGGGGATCTCCCACTCGAACTCGGAACGGCGCGTGAGGAGGGTGAGATCCATGTTCAGACATCCACGACGGTCTCGGCGACCCAGTCGTCGCGTTCGCGCGCGACGCGGAGCGCCGTGTAGGTCGCACCTTTGACTTCCACTGCTGGACGATGGCGCGCAGGATCGACGTGCTCGCCCCAGGCCAGCGCGCGCAGCCGCGTGCCATCGAGCTGTACGCTGAATCGTCCGAAGAGCATCCTGCGCACCGACATCTCATAGATCAGGCAGTTCAGCCATTCGACGAACAGCAGCTCACGATCGGGGGCCTCGCATTCGATGGTCACCGTCTCGCGTGGCTCGACCGTCTCGAGGTCCGTGATTACGGCAGTCATGGCGAGCGCAGCCTGCTCGAACGCTTCGGCTTCCGTCGAACCGATGCCGCGCACGCCGACGTCAGCCTGGTGCGGAAAATGTTCCCAACGCGCGGGCATCTGCAGAATCCCCCAGCGGGCGGCTCAAGGGTCGTAGGCTCCGCTCATCGAGATCTGATGGCCACTCACAGCGGCGCGACCGGGAATTCTCGACAGGTAGTCGGCGACGCTGCGCATGTCTGCGGCAGAGAGTCCGATGAGCGCCTCATATACATCCTCCGCAACGTTGTAGCGATGACCGGTGTCAATGCTGCGCAGCTGCAGGACCAGATACGAGTAGTGCTGGCTGCGCAGATCCGGCACCGCTGCCAAATCGCTCCCGGCGCCGTTCCTGCCGTGGCACGCAGCGCAGGCTTCCCGGTAGAGGCGCTCGCCTTGCACCAGTGCCGTGCCATCGCCGTGCTCGGCACGCTCATTCCCCGTTTGCCCGGCGAGATAGGCTGCGAGGTCCCGCCAGCCCTGCGGCGTGCCGAGCTGCGCTCGTGCCATCAGGCGATGCATCTCCGGCGCCGCCCGATCGAGCTCGGCGAAGTCGACGAGCTGCTTGAGCAGGTAGAGCTCTCGCTGCCCGGCGAGCGCGGGGACCACCGCGAGCGGATCTCCCCACGCCTGCGCACCGTGACAGTCGGCACAGTAAGCACGATAGAGCGAGGCCCCACCCTCGGGCCGAGGCTGCAACGCGAGCGCCCCCTGCAGCAACTCGGCGGTGCGCTCACTACCCACGCCCCTCCCCGGTCCAATCAGGAGCGCCGCTAGCACCAGCAGGACGAGTCCCCGCTTCAACCGGCCCCCTAGCGCAGCCGGCGCCGTGGCTGGCACTCCAGCGGCTGGAGAATGGGCACTTGCACGTATTGCCATCGGTTTCGGCACAGCTCTGCCAATCCCTGGTCGACGGCAAGTGCTGCAGCCCGGAGCCATCGGCTCGGCGTGCCCGAATGCTGAGTGGACAACTCCTTTCTGCGCGTAACCATGACGATCGAACTCCCAATAGCCTCTCGCTGAACCCTGCCACGAGCGCGCCATCCGAGGCAGCCGTATCAACCGCAGGGTTCTAGGTAGAAACAGGTAGATCTCGCACGGGCTCCGCCTGCGCGCTGAAGCGCAATGGAATCTTGAGGTAGCGCAACCCATTGGACTCAGCAGCCGGGAACCGGCCCGCGCGCACGTTCACCTGGATGGACGGCAGGAGCAGGACGGGAGCGGCCAATGTCGCATCCCGCGCGCGACGCATGGCCACAAACTCATGCTCCGACACGCCCCCGCCGACGTGAACGTTGCGCGCGCGCTCCTCGGCAACGGTCGTCTCCCAGGCATAGTGATCGCGCCCGGCTGCCTTGTAGTCGTGGCACATGAAAAGCCGGGTCGCAGACGGCAATGCCAACAACCTGTGGATCGAGCGATACAGTGTGGCCGCATCGCCGCCGGGAAAGTCCGCACGTGCCGTGCCGTAATCGGGCATGAACAGTGTGTCGCCGACGAAGACCGCATCGCCGATCCGATAGGACACACACGCCGGCGTATGACCCGGTGTATGCATCACTTCCACCTGCAGCGATCCAAGCTGGAAGCGCTCGCCATCCCGAAACAGCCGGTCAAACTCACTGCCGTCGCCGGTGACATCCGTCAGATTGAACACGGGGCGGAAGATCCGCTGCACGTCGCGGATGTGCTCGCCGATCCCGGTACGGGCCCCGGTTCGTTGCTTGAGATATGGCGCGGCGGACAGGTGATCGGCGTGCGCATGCGTCTCGAGAATCCAGGTGATCCTGAGGCCTGCGGTCGTTGCGGCAGCCAGCACCTGGTTGGCCGAATCCACGCTGACTTTGCCGGAGCGGTGATCATAGTCGAGCACCGGATCGATGATGGCAGCTGCGCGCGTGAGCGGATCCTGCAGCAGGTACGTCACCGTGTTGGTGGCCTCGTGGAAAAAGGCCTGGATCAATGCAGAGGTATTCATTTGCTTGCAACCCAGGAATAACAGTTGACGCGTATTTTAGCGTTTGCTAAATTTAGACGCAACTAAATTAGTCCACGAAAGCCAATGTCACTGAGCAAACGCGATCTGCTGAAGATGAAGGCGAGTGCCGACCAGGCGTCCGCGCTGCTGCGCTCGCTGGGGAACGACCGGCGGCTGCTGATTCTGTGCACGCTGATTGGAGCCGGGGAGTCCAGCGCAGGTGAGCTCGCGCAAGCCGTCGAGCTGAGTCCTTCGGCGACCTCGCAGCATCTCGCGCGCATGCGCGAGGAAGGACTGCTGGAGAGCCGCCGCGAGGCGCAGTCCATCATCTATCGAATCGCCGATCCGAAACTGGAACGGGTCGTCGCGCTGCTCAAGGACATCTACTGCTCCTAGGAGGTCCGCATGTCACTTCGTTCAATTTCTGTCCACGATGCCAAACGTCTCATCGACGCCGGCGCACTGCTCATCGATATCCGCGAGCCGGACGAATACGCGCGCGAGCATATCGCGCAGGCCAGGTCGCACCCGGTCTCTTCAGCGCCGGGCGCCTGGAGCGTCGGCAATGCCTCGCAGGTGATTTTTCATTGCCGCTCCGGCGTACGGACCCGGACGCACGCCGACCGGCTCGCGCGTGCGGTTGCCAGTGAAGGGTATCTGCTGGAAGGAGGGCTGGACGCGTGGAAGAAGGCCGGTCTTCCGGTCAGCATCGACCACGGCCAACCGCTCGAGCTGATGCGCCAGGTGCAGCTGGCGGCTGGCAGCGCAGTGCTTGTCGGCGTCGCGCTGGGAATCACGGTCTCGCCGTGGTTTTACGCTCTATCCGCTTTCGTAGGCGCCGGTCTCATCTTCGCGGGCGCAACCGGGTTGTGTGGATTGGCGGCGGTACTGCGACGGCTGCCGTGGAACCGGCGTGCCATGAGCTAGCCTGATGGCGTGGCTCCTGACTCTCTTGAGTGGCGCCTCCGTCGGAGTGACTCTCAGTCTCGTCGGCGGAGGCGGTTCGATTCTCGCTGTGCCACTCATGATGCACGTGCTGGGCGTGAGCTCTCCGCACGTGGCTATCGGCACGACGGCAGTCGCCGTCACCGCGAACGCCCTCGCCAACCTCGCACTCGTGGCACGGCGCAACGTGATCAAGTGGAGATGCGCCGCACTCTTTGCCGGCAGCGGAGTTGCAGGCGCCGCAGCGGGTGCCGCGCTGGGTAAGCACACGAACGGTGATTACCTGCTGGCGATGTTCGGCCTGCTGATGATCGTGGTCGGTATCCTCATGTTCAGACCCCGCGCCACGGAGGGCAATCCGCAGGTTCATCTCGACCGGCAGTCGGCGTCGCACCTGGCTCCGCGACTGGTCGGTCTCGGGGTCAGTACCGGCGCCGTATCGGGCTTCTTCGGCATCGGCGGTGGATTTCTGATCGTGCCGGCTCTCATTCTCGCAACCGGGATGCCGATGCTCATGGCGGTGACGTCTTCACTCGTCGCAGTAGCGGCATTCGGTCTGACCACTGCCGCCAGTTACGCGTTTGCCGGCCTCGTGAACTGGAAGCTCGCCGCTCTATTCATACTGGGTGGCGTCATCGGAGGCGTCTTTGGTTCTCGATTAGCCGCCCGCGTGGCCGCCAACAAGCACCTGCTCGCGCGCATTTTCGGTGCTTTGGTGATTGCTGTCGGCTTGTACGTCTGCATTGCAGGTCGGCCCGGTCCATAGCACCGGCGAGATTTCATTGCGGAGAGTACGCATTGTCAGCTGCGGCTGTCGGTGCAGACTGCCGCGGTCATGTCGACAGAGCCCGAGCCGTCGCTGTCGTTCGCACCCATCTGCAAGCCCCTGCGCGGCGAGCGCCTGGCGCCTTACCTGGCGAGCTATGCACAGGCCCGCGACTCCTTCACCTGGGAGGCGGCGCAGCGAGAGCTCTCGCCGGCCGCCGCGACCCGCCTGAACATCGCGCACGAAGCCGTGGACCGACACGTCCTGAACGGCCGCGGCGCTCATCTCGCGGCGCGCTTCGTCGACCGCAACTGGGCACGGCACGATGTGACCTATGCGGACCTGCGCGCGGCGAGCAACCGGCTCGCTCACGTGCTCATGGGATTGGGCGTGTGTCAGGGCGAGTGCGTCGCGACACTGCTGGGACGTGTCCCGGAACTCTATCTCACCGCGCTCGGGACGCTGAAGCTCGGCGCCATCTACGGTCCGCTGTTTTCCGCTTTCGGTCCCGAGCCCCTGAAGACACGTCTGCAGATCGGCCGGGTTCGCGTGCTGGTGACGAGCGACACGTTCTATCGACGCAAGGTGGCGGCCATCCGTACGAGCCTGGCGGAGCTGCGCCACGTGCTCATCGTTCGCGACGATCCGCGTACCGAGCTGCCGGCGGATACGCTGGACCTCGCACAGCTCATGGCGCTGGCGCCCGAGGAATTCACCGTTGCGGCAACGCGCGCCGATGACGTCGCGCTGTTGCACTTCACGAGCGGCACGACCGGCAAACCGAAGGGCGTCCTGCACGCGCACAGCGCCGTGGTCGCCCATCACGCGACCGCCAAGCTCGCACTCGACCTGCATCCCGAGGACGTTTTCTGGTGTACGGCGGATCCCGGCTGGGTCACGGGAATTTCCTACGGTCTGATCGGACCGCTCACGCGCGGCGTGACCATGATCGTCGACCGCGAGGAATTCGATCCGGAGCGCTGGTATGAACTGCTCGCAAGGGAGAAGGTGACGGTGTGGTACACGGCGCCGACGGCGATCCGCATGCTGATGAAAGCCGGGACATCGCTCGCGCGCACGCGCACCTATCCTGAGCTGCGCTTCATGGCGAGCGTGGGTGAGCCGCTCAACGGCGAAGCCGTCGTCTGGGGCATGGAGGCCTTCGACCTGCCCTTCCACGACACCTGGTGGCAGACCGAGACCGGCGCAATCATGCTGGCGAACTTCGCGTCTTGCGAAGTGCGTCCGGGCTCGATGGGCCTGGCGTTTCCCGGGGTGGAGGCACGGGTCGTGCGTCGTCGCGCCGATGGTCACCTCGAGATCATCGATTCACCGGACGAGGTCGGTGAGATCGCGCTGCGTCCGGGCTGGCCCTCGATGTTCCGCGGCTATCTTGGCGAGGAGGCACGCTATCGCGCTGCTTTCGTCGACGGCTGGTATCTCTCCGGTGACCTGGCGAGGCGTGACCGCGACGGCTACTTCTGGTTCGTGGGCCGCGCCGACGATGTGATCAAGGCCGCGGGTCATCTCATCAGTCCCTTCGAGGTCGAAAGCGCGCTCATGACGCACCCCGCCGTGGCCCAGGTGGGCGTGATCGGCTTGCCCGATCCAGTCGCCGGCCAATCGGTCAAGGCCTTTGTCGAACTGAGAAGCGGTGCCACGCCTGGCGAAGCGCTGCATCGCGAGCTCATGGCCTATGCGCGCAAGCTCCTCGGCACGGCGCTGGCCCCACGCGAGATTGCCTTTCTCGACAGTCTGCCGCGCACGCGCAGCGGCAAGATCATGCGGCGTCTCCTGCGTGCGCGCGAGCTGGGCCTGCCCGAAGGCGATCTTTCCACGCTCGAGGGCACTTCGTGAGCGCTGCGCCGCCCGCGGGCCTGCGCCGGGAGCACGGTCTCGATTTGCTCCGCGCGATGCTGCGCATCCGCTGCTTCGAGGATCGTTGTGTGCAGCTCTACGGCGAGCAGAAGATCAGCGGCTTCCTGCACCTGTGCAACGGTGAGGAGGCGGTCGCGGTGGGTGTCATGCAGGCCCTCGCTCCCGAGGACGCCGTCGTGTCGACCTACCGCGAACATGGCCATGCGCTCGCCCGCGGCATCTCGATGCCGGCGATCATGGCCGAGCTCCTCGGCAAGCGCAGCGGCACGAGCCGCGGGCGCGGGGGCTCGATGCACATCTTCGATGCGGCGACGCGCTTCTACGGGGGCAACGCGATCGTGGGGGGCGGTCTGCCTCTCGCCGTCGGGCTCGCACTCGCAGAAAAGCTGCAGGGCCGAGCGCACATTGCGGCGTGTTTCTTCGGCGAGGGCGCCGTGGCCGAAGGCGAATTCCACGAGTCGCTGAATCTCGCCGCGCTCTGGCAGCTGCCGGTCCTGTTTCTGTGCGAAAACAATCTCTACGCCATGGGCACGGCGCTCGCCCGGTCCGAATCCGAGACTGACATTCACCTCAAGGCGCGCAGCTACCGGGTGCACGCACTGCCGGTGGACGGCATGGACGTGCTCGCCGTCGAAGCGGCGGCGCGCGCGGCGGTGGCTCGCATTCGCGACGGCGCAGGACCGGTGCTGCTCGAGCTGCGCACCTACCGGTTCCGCGCCCATTCGATGTTCGACGCACAGCTCTATCGCGACCGGGCCGAGGTCGAGGCATGGCAGAAGAAGGGACCGATCATCACGCTCACGACGCGGCTCAAGGCCGCAAGCCTCATGAGCGAGGACGACTACCAGCGTCTCGAGGCCGAAGCCCGGGCGGAAGTGGAAGCGGCCGTGAGCTTCGCCGAGCAGTCCGACTGGGAGCCGGTCGAGGAGCTCGAACGGTTCGTCCATGCGGAGCACGCCCGATGAATGCGGCCGCATCCGCGACGCGCATCACGTATCGCGAGGCCGTGCGGCAGTCACTTCGCGCCGCGCTGCAGGCCGACCCGCGCGTGTTTCTGATGGGCGAGGACGTCGGTCGCTACGGCGGCTCCTTCGCCGTCACCAAGGGGCTGCTCGCAGAATTCGGTCCCGAGCGCATCCGCGACACGCCGCTGTCCGAGTCCGCCTTCGTCGGTGCAGGCATCGGCGCCGCGCTGGGTGGCCTGCGGCCCATCGTCGAGATCATGACGGTGAATTTCAGCCTGCTTGCGCTCGACCAGATCGTGAACAACGCCGCGACGCTCTGTCACATGTCCGGCGGCCAGTTCCACGTGCCGCTCGTGATCCGCATGGCGACGGGCGCCGGCAGGCAGCTCGCCGCTCAGCACTCGCACAGTCTCGAGGGCTGGTACGCGCACATCCCGGGTCTGCGGATCCTCGCCCCGGCGACGATCGACGATGCGCGCGGCATGCTCGCCGCTGCCCTCGCCTGCCCCGACCCGACCCTGATCTTCGAGCACATTTCGCTCTACAACCTGGAAGGCGATCTCACACCAGGAATCGGCCCGGTCGAGATCGGGCGCGCCAGCGTGCGGCGGCCCGGTCGCGATGTCACACTGATCACCTATGGCGGCAGCCTTCACAAGTGCCTGGCTGCAGCGCAGGAGCTTGCGCTCGCGGGTATCGAGGCGGAAGTGATCGACCTGCGAACGCTGCGACCGCTCGATGATGCGACGGTGATGGGCTCGGTCCGGCGCACGCGCCGCGCGGTGATCGTCGATGAAGGCTGGCGCAGCGGAAGCCTCGCGGCCGAGATCGGCATGCGCATCGTCGAACAGGCGTTCTACGATCTCGATGCGCCGCCGGCGCGCGTGTGCACGGCCGAGGTGCCGCTTCCCTATGCGCGCCATCTCGAGGAAGCTGCCCTCCCGAGTCCCGGACGGATCGTATCCACGGTACGAGGGCTGATCGGCTGATGCGCATCGACTTTCGGATGCCGGCGCTCGGCGCCGACATGGAGAGCGGCACGCTCACGCAGTGGCTGAAGAAGCCCGGCGAGCGCGTGCGCCGTGGCGATGCGGTCGCCGTCGTCGAGACTACCAAGGGGCTCATCGACATCGAAGCCTTTGACGACGGCGTGCTCGAGGAACTGGTCGCGCAACCCGGCGCGACGGTGCCGGTCGGCGCGGTGCTGGCGCGAATCGCCAGCGACTCGGCGAGTGCGGTGCCCGCAGGCCTTCCTGCCGCCCCGGAACGACCGCCGGCACCGACGAGTCCGCCGAGCGCCAGTCCCGCAGTGCCGTCGACAGCAGCGGCGCCAGGGGCGGTTGCATCCCGGCGCCGCATCTCGCCGGCCGCGCGCCGCCGCGCACATGAGCTCAGCATCGATCTTGCGAGTGTCGCGGGCCGCGGTCCGGAGGGATTGGTGCGCCTCGAGGACGTGGAGCGGCTTGCTGAGCCAGCGCTGCAGAAACCGCAGCGCACCGGTATGCGCGCCACGATTGGCGCCGCGATGGCCCGCTCCAAGCGCGAGATTCCGCACTACTACCTCGCGCACAGCGTCGACTTCAGTGCAGCGCGCGACTGGTTGAGCGGCTTCAACGCGAGCGTGCCGGTGGACGAACGGCTGATCGACGGGGTGCTGCTGATCAAAGCCGTCGCCCGCGCAGTGTCCGAGATCGAGGGCTTCAACGGCCATTTTCTGGACGGGCAGTTCCAGCGGTCCGAGGCCGTACACGTCGGCGCCGCCATCGCGCTGCGCGGTGGAGGGCTCGTCGCCCCCGCGCTGCTCGATGCAAATCACAAGGATGTGAAGACCCTGATGCGCGAGTTCAGCGATCTCGTGACGCGGGTGCGCGGCGGCCACATGCGTTCCAGCGAGCTGGCTTCGGCCACGATCACGGTCACGAATCTGGGCTCCGAGGCGGTGGAGCTTCTCTTTCCCGTGATCAATCCGCCGCAGGTCGCGATCGTCGGCGCCGGTGCGATTGCCGAGCGCCCGTGGGTACGCGATGGCGTGCTCTGCGTCCGTCCCGCACTGACGCTGACGCTCGCCGGCGATCACCGCGTCACGGACGGCCGCGCGGGCTCACGGTTCCTGCGCCGTATCGGCGAGCTCCTGGCCGACCCCGCGAAGCTCTGAGAGGCGCTGCGGGAGTCCCGACCATGGAAAACAAGGAAATCGCCGACCGACTGCTGGCCCTTCTCACCGACGTCGCGCCCGACATCGATCCGGCGACAGTCGTGCCCGAGCTCAGGCTGAGCGATCAATTCGATTTCGATTCCATGGATACCCTGCACTTTGCGATCGCCATCAGCCGCGAGTTCGGCATCGACGTCGCGGAACGCGACTATGCACAGCTCGCGAGTCTTGCCGGGGCCTGCGGCTATGTGCAGAGCAAGCTCGCAGCGCGCGGATAGACGTAGTCAGATCTCGATCCGTGCCCAGTCGCGGATCTCGCGCTCGAGCGCCGCAACGGTTTCGGGCCGATCTTCGCCGGGGAGGTTCGAATTGACTTGGTATCCCTGGCTACGCAGCAGGTACGACAGCATCCGATACGTCGGGCGAAATCCGGCGAGGTCGGCGGGCTGGACCGGGAGCGACAGGCCGGGGATCGCGGTCGTGAACTCGTCGCGGACATAGATCGCGTCGAGGCTGACGATGCGCCAGCGCCCCGCGCGCCGCTCCGCGCGGTACAGGAAGCGCACGTAGCTCGAGAGCTGCACTTCGACCCCGAGCAGCTTCGCCGGAATATCGATGATCCCCGACAGGCTCGCGAGCGCGCGATCGCCGTTGAGGCGGACGCGCACGGGCCCGAGCCGGTGCCTGGCGAGCACGTTGCGGCGCGCCATGTCGATCGAGCCGTCGACGAAGTCATTGCCGGTGCCGCTGAACCAGCTGACGCGCACCTGCGAGTCGGGATGGAAGCAGTCACGCATCTGCTCCCAGCGCCCGAGATCGCGGCTCTCGCGTTCCGCGAGCACGAGCTGCGTTACGGCGACGATGTCGGCTGCGTCGAGCAGGGCCTGCGGGAGGCTGGCTGGCTTGGAGTCCATAGGTACTTTACCTCCAGAAATTTCCGGCCGGATCGCTATAGTGGCACAGGGGCGGGTCTCGAACGGGGGACGACAATGGATAAGGTATGGCTCAAGGCCTATCCGCCCGGCACGGCGGCGGAGATCGATTCGAATGCGTACCCATCGCTGGTCGCGCTGTTCGAGCAGAGCTGCACGCGCTTCGCGGATCGACCCGCTTATCACAATCTCGGCGTCACGCTGACCTTCAGCGACGTCGAGCGCCTGTCGCGGCAATTCGCGGCCTATCTCCTGCAGCTCGGACTCGAGAGCGGCGACCGGGTGGCCCTGATGATGCCGAACCTGTTGCAGTACCCCGTGGCCTTGTTCGGAGTGCTGCGTGCGGGGCTCGTGGTGGTGAACACCAATCCTCTGTACACGCCGCGCGAGCTGCGCCACCAGTTGCAGGATTCAGGTGCCCGGGTGCTGGTGGTGCTCGAGAATTTTGCACACGTGTTCGCCGAAGTGCAGGCAGAGACCAAGGTCGAGCACGTGATCGTCACCACTGTCGGCGACCTGGCGCCGTTCCCCAAGAGGGCGGCGGTGAATTTCGTGGTGCGGCGAATCAAGCGCATGGTTCCTGCCTACCAGCTGCAGCGAGCAATCGCTTTTCGCGACGCTCTGGCGCTCGGCTCGCACCTGCCGTTCCAGCCCCCGCGCCTGAGTGCGGACGACCTCGCCTTCCTGCAATACACGGGTGGAACGACCGGCGTTGCCAAGGGCGCGATGCTGACCCACCGCAACATGGTGGCGAACCTGTTGCAGGTCGCGGCGTTCTGGAAGGATCTGATCGAGGCTGGACGCGAGACCGTGATCACGCCGCTCCCCCTCTATCATGTCTTCTGCCTGACCTGTAACTGCCTCGTCTTCATGCAGCACGGCGGCCTCAACGTGCTGATCACCAATCCACGCGACATCCCCGCGTTCGTGCACGAGCTGCGCAAGTGGCGCTTTTCCATGATCACCGGCGTGAACACGCTCTACAACGCGCTGCTCGGTCACCCCGATTTCGCGAGGCTCGACTTCACCCAGCTGAAGCTGGGCGCGGCGGGAGGCATGGCCCTGCATCCGACCGTCGCCGAGCGCTGGCTGTCGGTCACCGGCAAGCCTCTCGTGGAGGGGTACGGCCTGACCGAGACCTCACCCGTGGTGTCCGTCAACCCCTTCCAGGCGTCGCGCCTTGGCACGATCGGAATTCCGCTGCCGTCGACGGAGATCTCGGTGCGCGAGGGCGATGTCGAGGTCGAGACCGGACAAGCCGGTGAGCTGTGCGTGCGCGGCCCGCAGGTGATGCGCGGCTATTGGAACCGGCCGGATGAAACGGCGCGGACACTGACCGAGGACGGCTGGCTGCACACCGGCGACATCGCGACGGTGGACGCCGAAGGGTTCGTGCGCATCGTCGATCGCAAGAAGGACATGATCATCGTGTCGGGCTTCAAGGTCTTTCCGAACGAGATCGAAAGTGTGGTCGCCGAGCATCCGGCGGTCCTCGAGGTGGGCTGCGCCGGCGTGCCGGACGAGAGATCGGGCCAGGCGGTCAAGATCTATGTCGTGACACGGCCGGGCATGACCGTCACCGCCGAGGAGCTCGAGAAACATTGCAGGGAGCGGCTGACGGCCTACAAGGTGCCGAAGCACATCGAGTTTCGTGCGTCGCTCCCCAAGACCAATGTCGGCAAGATCCTGCGGCGCGCGCTCGAAGATGGGAAGTCGCACGCCTCGCGCGCCGCATGATCAGCGGCGGATGATCCAGCGCAGGACGCGTTCAATCCTCGCGCCGTAAGGCGGACGCAGGCCGGCGAGGCCTGCGATGTCGATCCGCGGCTGACGATAGATGGCGCGCGCGTGGCTGAAGCGGCGAAAGCCGTGCACGCCATGGTAGGCGCCCATGCCGCTCGCGCCGATCCCACCGAAAGGAAGCCTCTCGACCATGACGTGCATGGCGACATCGTTGATCGTCACACCCCCCGAGGTGGTGCGGTCGAGGAGCTGGCGTTGCTCCCCGGGATCGGTTCCGAAGTAGTACAAGGCGAGCGGCCGCGGGCGGCCGTTGATGTCCTCGATCACATCCTCGATCCGATCGTAGACGCGCAACGGCAACACCGGCCCGAAGATCTCCTCCTGCATGGCGCGGATGTCATCGTTCGCGACCACGATGAGCGCAGGCCTCATGAGCCGCTGACGTTCCGCGAGCGCATCAGCCGCGGCCCCGAGCTCAATCACGCGCCCACCCTTCGCTCGTGCATCGGCGAGCAGCTCGGCGAGACGGCTTGCATGCCGTTCACTCACCAGGCTGGTGTAGTCGGCGTTCCCGGGCAGGCCGGGGTAAACACGCGCCACCCAGCGCTCGGACTCGCGGATGAACGGTTCGACCATGCCACGCGGCACGTAGACATAGTCGGGTGCGAGGCACATCTGGCCTGCGTTCAGCAGCTTGCCAAGGAGGATCCGATCGATGCTCGAGGCAAGATCCGCCGAGCGGCCGAGGACCGTCGGACACTTGCCGCCGAGCTCGAGCGTCACCGGGACGAGATGCTCGGCGGCCCTTGCCATCACACGACGTCCGACCGCGCTCGAGCCGGTGAACACCAGGTGGTCGAATGGCAGGCCCGAGAACGCTTCTGCCACCTGGGCGTCCCCCGTGACCACGCTCACTTCGGCTGCATCGAATGCGTCCGCGATCAGCCGCTCCATCAATGCGGAGGTGGCCGGCGTCAGCTCCGACGGCTTGATCAGGCAGTGGTTGCCCGCCGCCAGCACGCCTGCGAGCGGGCAGAAGGTGAGATTGACGGGGAAGTTCCAGGGACTGATCAGCCCGACGACGCCGAGTGGCTGGTAGCGGACTTGGGTGCGTGCACCGCTGAGAAGCCATGGCAGCTCGGGCAGGATGCGTTGCACACGCATCCAGCGACGCACGTGCTTGCGCGCGTACTGCAGGGCGCGTACGGGGGGCACGATGTCCGCGAAGCGAGTGAGCACGCCGGGACGCTGGCCGAAATCCGTGGCCAGCGCATCGATGAACTCCTGCTCGTGGTCAATGAGCAGCTTCGCTGCGCGCTCGAGCCGGTCGATGCGCAGCTCCGCCGGAACGGGCGCCTCGCCGAGGAAGGCTGCGCGCTGCGCGTCGAGAAGCGCTTGCAGGCGCGCCTCGATCTTCTCGCCCGGCACTGCAGGCGGCGCGGCCTCGATCATGCGCTCTACCAGTGGATCCCTCGCAGGATCGTGGCGAAGGCCACGGCCTCCGCGGACGGCCTGGCGAGTGCTCCCGTCTTGCCGCCCGCAGCCTCCGATTCCGGGAACATCTTGAAGCTCTCGCTCATGACGATCTCGCCCAGCTTCGGCGCAAAAAGGCCCACGAGCTGGGCAAAGATCCCGAGGCGCGTCGCGAGGCGCTGCGGCTGGCGAATGACGGCCTCGCACACGATATCTGCGGCCTCCTGCGCGCTGATCAGCGGCAACTGCTCGTAGATCCTGGTGGGCGCCACCATGGGTGTGCGCACGAGCGGCATGTTGATGACCGTGAAGTGAACGCCACGCTCGCTGTACTCGGCGCCAGCGCAGCGCGTGAACGCCTCGAGCGCCGCCTTGGAGGCGTTGTAGGCAGCGAAGCGCGGTGCGTTGCTCAGCACTCCGATCGAGGAAATGCTGATCACGTGGCCTGCGCCACGGGCCAGCATGGCCGGCAACAGGCCCAGCGTGACGCGCACCGCGGCGAAATAATTGATGCGCATGAGCCGCTCGAAATCGTGCAGGCGGTCGTAGCTGTTCTCGATTGCGCGGCGGATCGAGTGGCCGGCGTTGTTGATGAGGATATCGACGTGCCCGTGCTCGCGCAGGATGGTCGCGAGCGCCTGGTCGCAGGCCTGGGCGTCGCCGATGTCGCAGCTGTACGTGCTGACACGCCCCCTGGCCTTCTCGATCTCGGTTCGTACGGCCGCCAGCTTCTCAGGGTCGCGCGCCACGATGATGACGTGAGCGCCGGCGTCCGCCAGCCTCACTGCGGTGGCGCGACCGATTCCCGACGAGCCGCCCGTGATCAGCACCACCTTGTCGTGCACCGCGCCGCGCAGACTCTTGTCGATGAACAGGTCCGGATCGAGCTGCCGCTCCCAGTAGTCCCACAACCGCCACGCGTAATCCTCCAGTCGCGGAACACGGATGCCGGCATCCTGCAGCAGCGACTGGGCGCGGCGGGCGTCGAACGTGGTCGGGTGATTCACCAGTGCCAGGATCGACCTGGGGATCGCGAGGCTGCGCAGTGTTTCGTCCAACACCCGCTGCAGCGGCCGCACGGCACCGATGGCGGCGGCAGCGACGTGCGGCAGCGCCGCGACCAGGCTGGGCTCCACGCGCGCCGTCATCGTGGGCGCGTGCGCGGCGCGGGCAAACACGTTCAATACTTCTCCCACGCGCCGGTCGACGGGATCGGTGAGATGAAAGCAGGCACCATCCTGGCCCGGCACGTGTGCCAGGTGCGCGAGCGCCGCGGCAACGAAGTCGACCGGTACCAGGTTGACGTGTCCGCCCTCGAATCCGATCAGCGGCAGCCAGCGCGGCACGTACTCGCGCAGCTTCTGCAGCATCTTGAAGAAGTAGTAAGGACCGTCGACCTTGTCCATGACGCCGGTCTGCGAGTGCCCGACCACCATGCCAGGTCGATAGACGCGCCACGGGATGCGGCACGCAGAGCGCACCATGGCTTCGCCGTCGTGCTTGCTGCGGAAGTACGGATGATCGAGAGCCTGCGCCTCCTCGAACATGTCCTCCGTGAATGTGCCCTCGTAATTGCCGGCCGAGGCGATGGAGCTCACGAAATGGAAGCAGCCCGCGCTGATGTCGTGCGCGAAGTCGAGCGCGTTCTGCGTCCCGAGCACGTTGGCCCGTTCCAGATCCGCGTCCTGCGCGCCGAGATCGTAAAGCGCGCCCAGATGGAAGAAGTGCTGAACGGTCCCGCGCAGCTGCTGGCGCTCAGCTGCAGATACGCCGAGCAGGCTCTCGCCCAGGTCGCCATACACGGGGGTGACGAGATGGGCGCCTTCGCCCCATGTCTTCATCAGCCCTTCGATTTTGGTTCGCGACGCGGGCCGGACCAGAATGCGCACGGGCGAGCCGCGCCTGGCCAGCTCGGCGACCAGGTGACGACCTATGAATCCAGTCGCTCCCGTGACGAAATACGCCATGAATTGCTTGTTTGCGTTGCAATCGCGGACCAATCGTAACCGTACTCGATTGCCGCTCGGCGGGCATCGTGGGAAACCGAGGGTCACGGATTGTTGCGTTTGAGCGAAAGTGTGCCGACATGAACGACGATCAGCGCCTGTCAGCGGTGGATCGGGCGTGGCTGCTGATGGAGCGGTCCTCGAATCCGATGACCGTGGTGGCGCTCTCGATCCTGGAAGAACCGCTCGAATACGAGCGGTTATGCGACATCGTCGCGCAGCGTTTCCTGGCCTTCGAGCGCTTCCGCTGCCGCCCGGTAGCAGAGCTGCTGGGCGCCCGTTGGGCCGTGGCCGAGGACTTCGACCTGGCCGATCATGTCCACCGCGTGATGCTGCCGGGCGAGGCAGGCAAACGCGAGCTCGAAGCGCTCGCGGCAGAGCTGGCGAGTACGCCGTTGAGCTCCGAACGGCCGCGCTGGAGCTTCCACCTGGTCGAGTATTACCAGGGCGGCAGTGCCTTGATCGTGCGCATTCACCACTGCTACGCGGATGGGATCGCGCTGGTGCGGGTATTTCTCTCGCTGACCGAAAGCGAGCCGCGCACTGCGCATGCCCGCAAGCGCGCCGCGCGCAGGGTGCAGCGCAGCGCTGATGCAGAGCCCGAGCCCGTCGCCGCAGTCGACTGGCTCGCCGCACTCAGTTCGCTGGCCGCACCCGCGGCCGGCCTGCTGGAGCGGACCGCGCGCGAGGGAGCGCACCTCGCGGGACGGGGCCTGCACTACGCGCTGAACCCGGGCGAGGTTGCGACCGTCATCCGCGATGCGGCGGATGTGGCAACCGAAATGGCGCGGATCGGCACCCTGGCAGATGACCCCCTCACGCGTCTCAAGCATCGAGCCAGCGGCGTGAAACACGTTGCGTGGGGAGAGCGCGTTCCGTTCGAGGAAGTGCGCACGATCAGCCGCGTCCTGGCGTGCACGATCAACGATGTGATCACGGCGACCCTGGCCGGCGCACTCGGCCGCTACCTGGAGTCGCAGGGCGAGGCCGTGGACGGTTTGGTGATTCGTGCGGCCGTGCCAGTCAATCTGCGCGGCGATGACAGTGGGCCGCCGACGCTCGGCAACCAGTTCGGCCTCGTGTTCGTCGATTTGCCGATCGGGATCCGTCATCCGCTGGAGCGCTTGTACGCGGTACACGCCAGGATGCAGGCGCTCAAAGGATCGCATCAGCCGCTCGCCACACTCGGTCTGCTCGCCGCCGTCGGCAGCCTGCCTGCCGCGGTGGAAGATCCCGCCCTCGCCCTGTTCAGTGCCAAGGCCAGCCTCGTCTTCTCCAATGTGCCCGGGCCGCGCCAGCAGCTCTACATGGGCGGGGCGCCCGTCTCACAACTCCTGTTCTGGGTTCCGCAGGCGGGAAACATCGGCGTCGGCGTGAGCGCGCTGACCTACCACGATCAGCTGCAGTTCGGCGTCCTCGCGGACCGCAATCTCATTTCAACTCCCGACGAGCTGGTGCGGTTGATTCACACCGAGCTCGAGCGCCTGGTGCTGCTGGTGCTGATCGGCTCCGGCGGTTCACTCGCCCATTAGACCCCCGCTCCGGTGTACGCTGCTTACCCATCAGCCCGCATGGCTCTTGGCGCACTCGACGTCAAGCCGTTCCATGGCATCGACCGGCCGGCGTGCGGCGGCCTCCGTATAGAGCTTGCGCGCCTTCTCACGGTGTTTCGCGGCGTCGAGCAGCAGCAGCGCATTCGCATACTCGACGCGCGCGACGATGGACTCGGGCGCAAGCTTGCGTGCCTGCTCCAGGTGCCCGATGGCAGCAGACGCCGTCGCCCCGTAGGTGAGCCGCGCGGGAAGCGCGCCCAGCTTGGCGACGATCTCCGCGTGATACAGACCGAAGGCGATGTGAGCGTCGGCGTGCCTGGGCTCGAGTCGCAGCGCCTGCTCGAGGTGCGCTTTGACGCGGCCCGCGATCCCGTCGGCCAGCGCCTTGAGCACGGAGATTCGTTGCGCGTAGCGCCCGAGGACGAACGCCAGCATGTAGTGCGTGTTGCAGTCCCCGGCAAGCTTCGCAACCGCATCTTCGCCGCGCTCGATGGCAGCCTCGAGCACCTCGAGCGCACGTGACTGGTCCCTCTCGAGATACGTGACGTATACGCCCGCGGCCTTGTTCGCTGCCGAAGCACCCAGCGGGCCGAGGGAGCTGCCGCGTTCTATTGCCGCACCGAAGTCGCCCGCATGAAATTCGCGCCAGGCGTCCTGCAGCGCGGCCGCGAGTTGTCCGGGCTCGCCGAACCTGTCGACCCACTGGGCAAAGGCGCGACTCTGTTTCTGCGCACGGGCGATGCGGGCTGCATCCGGAAAGGGCTCGCAATCACCCCGGTGGAGGCTGTCCCACACACGTGCAAGCTTCTCGCCATCATAACGATAGCTCGATGCCGCGTGCGGAAAGCCGGCCCACTTCTTGCGTGCCCCCACCCTTCGGGAAGTACGCATCGTCACCTCCACTACTCACTCTTATAGTAGCGGCTGTCCACGGCGGGCCCAGTGGGACAAATACGGATCGCGGGCCCACGGCATTACCAAGAGGACTTCGACATGGCAACACGCAAGAAGGCTGCAAGATCACGCACCGCTCAGGCGGGTCGTGCGCAGGCGCGGTTATTGGAAGCCGTGCACCAGGTGTGGCTCGCGGGCCTGGGCGCGGCGTCCAGGACACAAACCCAGGGGCCGAAACTCTTCAAGGACCTCGTCGCGGAAGGTGCCCGTGTGCACAACGCGACGCGGCGCGCGACGGCCAAGGCCGTGCGTGGCGCCTTGAGCGACGTACAGGGGGGAATCGCAGCGCGCGTGGAGCAGGCTCGTGAACAGGCGGGCGATGCGTTCGAGAATCTCGAGAAGATGTTTCAGATCCGCGTCCACCGGGCGCTCAATCAACTCGGCGTGCCAAGCGCAGAGGAGATAGCGGCGCTCAGCAAGCGCGTCGATGCGCTCAATGCCAACATCGACAAGCTCACGCGTCATCGTCGGCCCGTGCGTACGACGCACGGCAAGCCGGCCCGTACGCATGCAGAGCATGTGCGTCACGCAGCCTGAGCATCGATGCTGACGATCGAGCCCGCGCTGCAGTCGCGGGGCACGGGTGAGAGCAAGACTGCAGTAGCGCTGGCGGGCGGTGGGCCGCTCGGGGCGTTCTACGAGCTCGGGGTGCTGCACGCCCTGAGTGAAGCCGTCGAGGGACTGCAATTGACGGAGCTGAGCGTCTACGTCGGCGTCAGTTCCGGCTCGATCGTTGCGGCTGGCCTGGCGAACGGCTTCGACACCACGTCGATGGGCGAGATCTTCATCCATGACGAGTCGACGCTCTTTCCGTTCTCGCCGGCCGTGTTGTTGCGGCCGGCGGTAGGCGAGTACCTGCGGCGCGCGCGCGAGCTGCCCAGGGCCCTGAGTACCTGGCTCTACCAGTACGTTCGCGACCCGCTGCGCAGCGGCTGGCCTGCCGGCGTAGGCCCGCTCGGCCGGGCGATACCGACGGCGGTCTTCGACAATGGACCGATGGAGGACTTTCTGCGCGCAGTGTGGACAGCCGACGGACACACTGACGACTTCCGCAAGCTGCGCCATCGCCTGTATGTCGTCGCCACGAACCTGAACACCGGTGAGTCGGTCCACTTCGGCGCGCGCGGCTATGAGAGAGTGCCGATCTCGCGCGCCGTCGTGGCGAGCACCGCTTTGCCGGGGCTCTATCCAGCGGTAGAGATCGACGGCCAGTTCTATGTCGACGGTGCGCTGATCCGCACCATGAACGCCTCGCTGGCGCTCGAGGACGGCTGCAACTTCGTGATCTGCGTGAATCCGCTGGTGCCGTTCGATGCCTCCCACCCGCGCCGCGGCGCCAACGTGAAAGTCACGGACGCAGGGCTGCCGACCGTCCTGAGCCAGACCTTCCGGGCGCTCATCCACTCGCGCATGAAGGTGGGCATGGCGAGCTATCGCTCGCGCTTCCCGACCGCGGACCTGCTGTTGATCGAGCCCGATCGCCAGGACGACAAGCTGTTCTTTGCCAACGTGTTCCGGTATGCGGACCGGCGACGGCTCGTCGACCACGCCTACCAGGTCACCCGCCGCGACCTGCTGCGCCAGGCGGATGCGCTCGAGCCCTTGCTGCGACGACACGGGATGCGCCTGCGCATCGAGGCACTGCGCGACAAGCGCCGGAGTTTTTCCTCCGCGCGAAGCGAACGCGCGCGCGAACGTCGCGAAGTGGCACGGCGCCTGGATCGCGCCTTGGGAAAGCTCGAGCGCACACTGCGACAACGCGACTTGACCGCGTGAGGAGCCGCATGGCTGCCCGCTTTTGGCGGTTGCAGCTCGCCCTCGAGCTCGCGGTCGCTGCAGTAATTACCTGGGGCATGTCGTCCTGGCTCGGCCTGCGAACAACCGCTGCGTTCGCCGTGGTGCCCGCCGTGTTTCTCCTGCTGCAGTTCCTGCTGGTAGCAGTTTCGATATTCCTGGGCCGCGTGCTCACGCGCAGCGCGTTGGCCGCCTTTCCCTGGCGCGTGCTCTTCAGCGAAAGCCCTGCATTCCTGGTCGAGAAGCTGGCGATGAGCGTCGAGCCCTGGCTGCGGTGGAGCGAGAACCCGCCCGCACCTGGCGCGGGGGATCAACGCCCGGTGCTGCTGATCCATGGCGTGCTCTGCAATCGGGCGATCTGGCGCGGCCTGCAACGCAAGCTCCACGCTGCCGGGTATTCACCGGTGCGAGCCTTGAACCTTGCGCCGCTCTTCGCGGACATCGATGAGTACGCGCGCCAGGTGGCGAAGGAGTTATCGTCAATGCGTGCCGAAGCGCGCGGTGCCCGGGTCGCCATCATCGGGCACAGCATGGGCGGGCTCGTCGCGCGCGCGGCGGCGGTGCGTGACGTTGCCGAAGCGGTGAGCTGCATCGTCACGCTCGGGACTCCGCACCACGGCAGCGTGCTCGCGCGATTTGTGCCTGGCGCCGCGGCACGTCAAATGCTGCCAGGATCGGCCTGGCTGAAGCAGCTCAACGCCATGCCCCGATCCGAGTCTGTTCCGATCACCACGATCTACAGCATGGACGACAATCACGTTGCACCCGCAGCGAGCGCGGAGCTGGCTGGTGCCGCACCACGGGCTGTTGCCGGCCTGGGTCACTTCGGCCTGTTACATTCGGCGCGGGTCCTGCATTACCTGCTCGCGGCGCTTTCGCAGCAGGACCCAGGCAAGCGAGTCGGCGGGGTGTAGCCAGTGAACCGGGATCTCGAGGACTTGCTGAGGCGCCCGGTGTCGCCGCAGCCCGCGCAGGATCAGGCGAACAGCGCTGGCGCGCGCCTCCAGGAGCTTCGTGTCTGGCAGTCGCAAAGGCTGGCACGCACCTACGCTGATCTGCATCGCGACTCGCGCTACGCGCGCGCGATCGAGTTCTTTCTGCACGACCTGTACGGTCCCCAGGATTGCGCACAACGCGACCGGGAGCTGGCCCGTGCGTGGCGCCATCTCAAGCGCTCCCTGCCACGAGCATTACTGAGTGTGCTGCGCCATGCGATCGAGCTGGATGTGATCACGCGTGAGCTCGATGTGCGCATGGCCGGCACGCTCGCGCCGGGACCCGTCAGCGGCGCCACGTATGCGGCGGCGTATCGTGCGGTCGGGCAGCGCCGGGCGCGCTTGCGCCAGATCGCACTCATCGTGAGCATCGGCGAGCACCTCGACCGGCTGTGTCGTCACACCTGGATCGAGCTTGCACTGCGTGTGGCACGCCAACCTGCGCATGCGGCGGGACTCGGGGTGCTGCAGGATTTCCTGGAGCGCGGGTTCCAGGCCTTCAGGCACATGAAGGGCGCGGGTGTCCTGCTCAGCGCGATCAGGGAACGCGAGATGCGCTTGCTGCGAGCCCTGTTCGACGGGCGTGGGATCCCGGCCGATATTGGCGCGTTGCGAGCAGGCGGCGGCGATGGCTGAGCACGCGTACGACTACGTGATCGTAGGGGGCGGCTCTGCGGGCTGTGTAGTGGCACATCGGCTTTCGGCGCGGCCGGATGTCACCGTGCTCCTGCTCGAGGCCGGAGGCCGCGACTCGAGTCCCCTCATTCACATGCCCGCGGGCATTGCCCGCCTCGTCGACAATCCACACATCGACTGGCGCTACTACACGGAGCCCGAAGCGGAGCTGCAAGGTCGGCGCCTGTACTGGCCTCGCGGCCGTGTGCTTGGCGGCAGCAGCTCGATCAACGCGATGTGCTACACGCGTGGGCACCGGCTCGACTACGACGCGTGGGCCAGGCTCGGCAATGACGGCTGGGATTACGCGGACGTGCTGCGGTACTTCCGCAAGTCCGAGGATCAGGCGCGTGGCGCGAGCGAGTATCACGGCGCTGGCGGTCCCCTCCATGTCGAGGACCTGAAGTTCCGCAATCCGTTGAGCGCCGTGTTCGTCGAGGCCGGCGTCTCGCTCGGCCTGACGCGTAACGAGGACTTCAATGGTCCGCGACAGGAAGGCGTAGGGTTCTACCAGGTTACGCAACGAAATGGGCGCCGCTGCAGCAGCGCGGTCGCATACTTGCGCCGCGCGCAGGGCCGCCGACGGCTGCGAATTCTCACCCGGAGCCTGGTGACGCGTGTGCGCTTCGAGCGCGATCGCGCCATCGGGGTCGAATACCGGCGTGCCGGGCAACTGCATGCCGTGCGCGCCGAGCGCGAGGTCATCATCGCCGCGGGTGCTGTCGCCTCGCCGCAGCTCCTGATGCTCTCGGGATTGGGCCCCGCCGATCAACTGCGCTCGCACGGCATAGCCGTGGTTGCGGATCGAGCCGAGGTTGGCGCCAACCTGCAGGACCATCTCGACTTCTGCACGCTCGTGCGCTGCACGCAGCCGATCACCTACGATTTCACGATGGCGCAGGAGATCGCGGTCAGCCTGCGTTACCTTTTCAGCGGCTCTGGCCCCGGCGTGAGCAATGTCGCCGAGGCCGGTGGGTTCCTGCGCACGGCCCTCGCGCCGGACGAACGACCGGACGTGCAATTGCACTTCGTTCCCGCGCAACTCGACGATCATGGACGCAACCGTCTGCCGGGGCACGGTTACACGCTGCACGCGTGCGTCCTGCGCCCGCGAAGCCGGGGACAGATCCTGCTGAGGTCGAACCGGCCCGAGGATGCACCCCTCATCCGGCCGCGGTACCTCACCGCGCCGCCGGATCTCGATGTCCTGCTCGAAGGCGTGCGCCTGGCACGCGAGATCCTGAATGCTGCGCCTTTCAACCCGTATCGCGGGGAGGAGCTCTTCCCGGGCGCCGGCGCGATGACTCGGCCGGCGCTCGCAGCCGTGGTGCGACGCAAGGCCGAAACGATCTATCACCCGGTTGGCACGTGCCGCATGGGCAGCGACCCGAATGCCGTCGTGGATACGCGCCTGCGCGTGCGTGGAGTGCGCGGTCTGCGTGTCGTCGACGCGTCGATCATGCCGGAGCTCATTGGCGGCAATACCAACGCACCCGTGATCATGATCGCGGAGAAGGCCGCTGAATGGATCGCGGCCGATTCAGGCCACTAGGCTCGTAAGCCGGAAGACGTGGTTTCCGAGGGCGCATTGGGGCAAGTGCGTATGGCGCTCGCGAGTGCAGGCGACCAACATTTCAAACTGTCGTATGGAGGATTTGTCATGGCACGACCCCAGCACCGCCTGCCCAAGGCCAAGAGCGCCATTGCGCAACCTGAGCGCAGCGCGGACACGCCAGCCGCCGCTGGCAGCCCGGCGTACATCGAACCGGAACGCCGGCATTCGATGATTTGCGAAGCCGCCTACTTCCTCGCCGAGCGGCGGAACTTCTGTCCAGGCCAGGAAATGGAGGACTGGCTGCAGGCCGAGCGCGAGATCGATCGCGCGCTGACGGCCGCGGCGCCGGCTGCTCTGATCGACGCATAAGACCGAGGAGCCGCAATGGGCGCCAAGCAGGTCTTGTTTCGCTCTGCTGCGCGCGAGAAGGTGCTGCGCGGCACGAGTCAGCTCGCGGATGCTGTGCGCATCACGCTCGGACCGAAGTCCAAGTCGGTGCTCATCCAGAAGAAATGGGGTACGCCGATCGTGTGCAACGACGGTGTCACGATTGCCAAGGAGCTGGAGCTCGAGGACCCGGAGGAGAATCTCGGCGCGCAGATGCTGCGCCAGGCTGCCGAGAAGACCGGCGATGCGGTCGGCGACGGCACCAGCACCGCCACGATTCTCGCGCATGCCATCTACGCGGAGGGCGTACGCAACGTCGCCGCCGGCGCGAGCGCCATCGATCTGAAGCGCGGCCTGGACCGTGGCGCGGAAGTCGCCGTCAAGGCCCTCAAGCAGCTCGCGAAGCCGGTCAGCAGCCGCAAGGAGAAGGCGCAGGTCGCGACCATCTCCGCTCACAACGACGCAGCCATCGGCGAGCTGGTGGCGCAGGCCATGGAGAGAGTCGGCGGCGAGGGAGTGATCACCGTCGAAGAATCGAAGACCACCGAGACCACGCTCGAGGTCGTCGAGGGTCTGCAGTTCGATCGCGGTTACCTGTCGCCCTACTTCGTCACGGATCCCGGCACGATGGAAGCGGTGCTCGAAGAGCCGTACATCCTCATCTGCGACCGCAAGCTCAACATCCTCAAGGACATCATCCCGCTGCTCGAGCAGGTGGCGAAATCGGGGCGGCCGATCCTGGTGATCGCCGAGGACATCGAGAGCGAGGCGCTTGCCACCCTGATCGTGAACCGCATCCGCGGGGTATTGAAGAATGCAGCGGTGAAGGCGCCCGGTTTCGGCGATCGCCGCAAGGCGCTGCTCCAGGACATCGCCACGCTCACGGGCGGAGAGCTCGTGTCCGAGGAGCTCGGCTTCAAGCTGGAAGACGTCAAGCTCAGCCAGCTCGGACAGGCGAAACGCGTGGTGGTCGACAAGGACAACACCACCATCATTGGCGGCGCCGGCGACAAGGCCGAGATCCAGGGGCGGATCCAGATGATCCGCAAGGAGCTCGAGCGTGCCACCAGCGACTACGATCGCGAGAAGCTCGAGGAGCGTCTCGCCAAGCTCTCGGGCGGCGTGGCCGTGATCCGCGTCGGGGCTCCTTCGGAATCGGAGATGAAGTCACGCAAGGATGCGCTCGACGATGCGATCAGCTCCACGAAGGCGGCGGTGGCCGAGGGCATCGTGCCGGGAGGCGGCCTGGCGCTGCTGCGCGCGGCGCCGGCGGTGGCGGCACTCGAGGCCGAGTGCACGGGTGATGAACGCACGGGTGTGCAGATCCTGCGGCGCGCCCTCGAAGCCCCCACGCGGCAGATCGCGGAGAATTCCTCTGCGGACGGTGGCGTGGTCGTGGACCGCATGCTCAATGGCAGCGGCAATATCGGTTTCGACGCCGCGCGCAAGCAGTACGTGGACCTCCTCGAGGCGGGCATCGTCGATCCGGCCAAGGTCGTGCGCCTGGCGCTCGAGAATGCAGTCTCCGTGGCGAGCGTGCTGCTCCTGACCGAAGCGACCGTCACCGAGAAACCGGAGAAGCATGAAGAGAGCCCGGCCGCAGAGCCGGCGATGTGAGCGCCGTGCTGGAGAGATGCATGCAGAACACCTTGCGACGCACTGACTTCTCAACCGTGGAGCGCGAGCTGCAATCGCGACGCGAGGCTCTGCGCCAGGAAATTCACGCCACGCTCCTGCGCTCTCGCGACGAGGGCCATGCGCGCCTCGCCGGTGAGGTTCACGATCGCAAGGACGAGTCGCTTGCCGAATTGCTCGCGGGTATCGACGTGGCAGAGGTGAACCGCGATGCGGGTGAGATCCGTGACATCGATGCCGCGCTCAAGCGCGTCGCCGCCGGGACATTCGGCCTGTGCATCGGCTGCGGCGCGTCGATCGCGCCCCAGCGGCTGCAGGCCTACCCGACCGCCAAGCGTTGCCTGAACTGCCAGCGCCAGCACGAGAAGACGCGAGCGGTTCCCCCCATCCCCAAACTCTGAAGTCCAGGAGCGAGCCGTGCGTGTACGAATCGTGGTCGCCGATCAGGGTGAAGCGCGCTTCTACGACAGCGTCGGGGTGGAGGCGGTGCTGCGTCCCGCAGGTCACCTGAGCGATCCCAAGGCTCGCCTGCACGATCGCGACTTCAAGTCGGACCGCCCGGGGCGGGTGTTCGATCACGCTCCCGCCGCAGGCGCGCGCCACGGCGCAGTCGCGCATCACGCCACCGGCGGTGAGCGACGGCCGCACAAGCACGAGGCCGAGCTGTTCGCGCGCCGGATTGCCGATACGCTGACCGCCGCCAGCGCCGGCGGCTTCGACCGTCTGGTGCTGATAGCGGGTCCATCGTTCCTGGGCATGTTGCGCGCAGCGCTCCCGAAAGCAGTGCACGACCGGGTCGTCGGCGAAGTGCCAAAGGATCTGGTGCACAAGCAGGACGAAACGGCCCTGCGTGCTCACCTGACGCGCGAGATGTTCGAGACCTGAGCGTGCGCCACGCTCGCCATGGCTGTTCCTTCGCTCTCGACCATCGCGCAGTTCATCTGGGAGACGCGCTACCGCGACGCCGAAGCGCGGCCAGCCGAACAGACGATCGTCGATAGCTGGGTACGCGTAGCACGCGCGGCCGCCGCGATCGAAACCGAGCCCGCGCTCTGGCAGCAACGCTTCTTCGACTTGCTGCAGGACCTTCGTTTCCTCCCCGGCGGCCGCATCCTCGCCGGCGCCGGCAGCAGCCGCCGGCTGACGCTGTTCAACTGCTTCGTCATGGGCACGATCGGCGATTCGCTGGAGGCAATCTTCGAGGCCCTGAAGGAGGGTGCGCTCACGATGCAACAGGGCGGCGGCGTCGGTTACGACTTCTCGACGCTGCGCCCGCGCGGCAGCCGTGCACGCGCGACCGGCACGATCGCCTCGGGGCCCGTGTCCTTCATGGCGCTGTGGGACGTGATGTGCGCGACGATGCTTTCGACCAGCGCACGGCGCGGCGCGATGATGGCCACACTGCGCTGCGACCACCCGGACATCGAGGAATTCATCGACGTCAAACGTGCGCCGCGCGCATTGCGACACTTCAACCTTTCGGTCTTGATCAGCGATGCGTTCATGGAGGCGGTCAAGACCGATCGCGAATGGCCGCTCGTGTTCCCCGATCCGGCATCGAGTGAAGAAGCCGCGCCCGGTTCCCGATGGGTGCAGCGCTGCTGGAGCGGTGCCATGGGGCCGGTCCGCTGCCGCGTCCATAAGACACTGCGCGCACGCGCGCTCTGGGAGCAGCTGTGCACGAGCGCCTTCGATTGCGCCGAGCCGGGCGTACTCTTCATCGACTACATCAATGCGATGAACAACCTCGGCTACTGCGAACGCTTGAGCGCGACCAACCCGTGCGGCGAGGAACCGTTGCCGCCCTACGGCGCGTGCAATCTCGGATCGCTCAACGCGGGTGCCTTCGTCCGCGATGCCTTCGCGCGGAGCGCGCGCCTGGACGAGGATGCCATGCGGGCGGCGACACGTATTGCCGTGCGCTTTCTCGACGATGTCATCGACATCGCGGGGGTCGCGCTCCCGGCGCAACGCGAGGCAGTTCGCCGCGCGCGTCGCATCGGTCTCGGCATCACCGGGCTCGCCGACGCCCTGGCGATGCTGCGACTGCGGTATGACAGCGAAGCCGGACGGCACGCGGCAGCGACCCTGATGCGTGCGGTGCGCGACGCGGCCTACGAGGCGTCGATCGAGCTGGCACGGGAGAAAGGCGCCTTCCCGGCCTTCGATGCCGACCAGTATCTCGCCAGGCCCTTCGTCCGCTCGTTGCCAGACGCCATCCAGGCGCGCATCGCGCGCGATGGCATCCGCAACAGCCACCTGACCGCGATCGCACCCGCGGGTACGATCAGCCTGCTCGCCAACAACGTGAGCAGCGGCATCGAGCCCATCTTCGGCCTCGAGGTCGAGCGGCGCGTGCTCGATGCGAACGGCGTGCCACATACTTTCAACCTCGTCGACCCTGCCTTTGCGGCGTGGCGGGACCTCCACAGCGAGGCCAGGCCACCGGATTTTTTCCTCGAGGGGCAGGCGATCGCGCCACGCGAGCACCTCCTGATGCAGGCGGCCTTGCAGCCCTACGTGGATGGAGCGATCTCCAAGACGATTGCGCTGCCCGAGGATTCGAGAGCACAGGACGTCGCCGTGATCTACGAGGCGGCCTACGAGCTCGACCTGAAAGGCTGCACCGTGCATCGCTCCGTCGCCCGCCCCGGGGTCGTGGAGCGCCTCCCGGCGCACCAGCCGCAGACCGGGACATGAAACAGCAAGCGGCACGTCGCGCCGTCGCGCGAGACGAGCGTGGCACATGAACAGAGCGGCCGACTTCGCCTCGGCGTACACGCATGGCTTCTGCCGCGTGGCCGTCGCGACGCCACGCGTCGAGTTGGGCGTACCGGCAGCGAACCTGCGGCACACGCTCGAACTTGCGCGCCGGGCGAGCGAGCGCAAGGCCGTGATGGCGCTGTTTCCGGAGCTCGGCCTCTCGGGCTATTCCAACGAGGATCTGTTTCAGCAGGATGCCCTGCTCGATGCCGTGGAAACGGCGATCCACGAGCTGCTCGCAGCGAGCCGCGCATGGCCACTCGTGCTGGTGGTGGGCGCGCCGCTGCGTGCGGAGGGTAAATTGTTCAACTGCGCACTCATGATCTGCAGGGGCCGGCTGCTGGGAGTCATTCCCAAGAGTTATCTGCCGAACTACCGCGAGTTCTACGAGAAGCGTCAGTTCACCGCGTCGGCGCAGGCGCTTTCGGACTCGATCACGGTCGCGGGGCAGCGTGCGCCCTTCGGCGCCGGCCTCGTCTTCGAGGCGCGCGACTGGCCGGAATTCGCCTTACACGTCGAGATCTGCGAAGACGTCTGGGTACCGCTGCCGCCGAGCACTCATGCCGCGCTGGCCGGGGCGACCGTGCTAGCCAACCTGTCGGCGAGCGATGTAACCATCGGTAAGTGCGACTACCGCCGGCTGCTGTGCACTTCCCAGTCGGCGAAGTGCATCGCCGCCTACCTGTATGCCGGGGCGGGTTACGGCGAGTCGACGACCGATCTCGCCTGGGACGGGCACGCGCTCGTGTGCGAGAACGGCGAAGTGCTGACAGAGTCGCGGCGCTTCAGCTACCAGGACGAGCTCGTCGTGGCGGATGTCGATCTCGAGCGCCTGCGCCAGGAGCGCATGCGCACGACGAGCTTCGGTGACTGCGTGCAGCTGCATCGTGACGCGCTGGCGCGCTGGCGTCATGTAAGCTTCGACCTCGAGCGCCCGGGCGGCGCCGCGCCTCTGGAGCGCAACGTCGCGCGCTTCCCGTACGTTCCGGCCGACCCTCGCACCCTCGAAGAGCGTTGTCGCGAGGCCTACAGTATCCAGGTGCAGGGCCTGGTGCGCCGCATGGAAGCCACCGGCATCCACAAGCTGGTGATCGGTGTGTCCGGCGGGCTCGATTCCACACAGGCACTGATCGTGTGCGCCAAGGCGGTCGATCAGCTGCACCTGCCGCGCAGCAACGTGCTCGGCTACACGCTGCCGGGCTTCGCCACGAGCCGTCGTACGCATCACGACGCGCTCGAGCTCATGCGTGCGCTCGGGGTCAGTGCGCAGGAGATCGACATCCGTCCCGCCGCATCGCGCCTGCTCGAGGACATCGGGCATCCGGGTGCGCGCGGTGAGCCGCGTTACGATGTGACCTACGAGAACGTGCAGGCCGGCGAGCGCGCCTCGCATCTGTTTCGCCTGGCCAATCTGCACGGCGGGCTCGTCGTCGGCACCAGCGACCTTTCGGAACTGGCGCTCGGCTACACGACCTACGGTGTCGGCGATCAGATGTCCCACTACGCCGTGAATGCCTCGGTGCCGAAGACGCTGGTGCAGCACCTGATCCGCTGGGCGGCACACAGCGGCGCAGTCGAGGAGCCGCTCGCCCGCGTACTGACTCATATCCTCGCAACACGCATCAGCCCGGAGCTGATTCCGCATGCGCCGGGCACGCCACCGCAGTCGGCCGAATCGACGCTCGGTCCCTACGAGCTGCAGGACTTCAATCTCTACTACCTGAGCCGCTTCGGATTTCGCCCGAGCAAGGTCGCGTTCCTCGCCTCGCATGCCTGGTCGAGCATCGAGCGCGGCGCCTGGCCCGAATCGATTACGCTGGCGCAACGGCGCGCGTACGACCTCACAGAGATCAAGCGCTGGCTGGAGATCTTCCTGCGACGGTTCTTCGAGACCAGCCAGTTCAAGCGTTCGGCGTTGCCCAACGCGCCGAAGATCGGTTCGGGCGGCTCGCTTTCGCCACGCGGGGACTGGCGGGCCCCGAGCGACGCGCACGCGGACGTCTGGCTCGAAGAGCTGCATGCAAACGTGCCGTGACGCCCTTGAACGCTTGGCCGACGATGCGAGGTGGCGGGTGCTCGCCGTTGCCGAAGGTGTCCGTCTCGTCCCGCGGGTGCCGTCCGGCGCGCATCACCGCACAAATACGGATGGGCAGCCCGACTCCCGCAGCCGGATACTCAGTTTTAACGGTGAACAGCGTATGCCTTGGAATCCCGCGTACTACCCGGCTTCGATGAAACGGCTCGCGCCCTCGGTGCGTCAGAAGGCGATCGAGATCGCCAACGCGTTGCTCGAGCAGGGTTATGACGAAGGCAAGGCGATCCGGGTCGCCATCGCGCAGGCGAAGCGGTGGGCCTCCGGACAGAGCGCGCGCCGTTGAGGGCGTGCGCGCCCGAAGCGGTGCAGTGTCGAAGTGAACCCGAGGGGTGAAGAGCATGGCGGAGCAGTTGCGTATCTTTGAGGACCGTGCGGCTGCGGGGCGCGAGCTGGCGAGGGCAGTCGGCAGTCTCAGGCTGGCGCGCCCGCTGATCGTGCTGGGACTGCCGCGCGGCGGAGTGCCCGTAGCCTATGAAGTGGCGCGCGCCTTGTGCGCACCGCTGGACGTACTGGTCGTGCGCAAGGTGGGAATGCCGGGTCAGCCGGAGCTTGCCATCGGAGCGATTGCCGCCGGTGGCGTCGTCGTGCGCGAGCCTGTCCTGTCGCGTTTCGCGAATCTCGACCTGGAATTCGACGCGCTCGCGAGACGCGAGCACGCGGAGCTGCAGCGGCGCGAGCGCGCCTATCGTGGCGGTCTGGCGCCGCTCGATCTCAACGGCACGACCGCGGTCCTGGTGGATGACGGTCTCGCCACGGGCGCCACCATGATTGCCGCTGTCCAGGCGGCGCGCCAGGCGGGAGCTGCGAGTGTCATCGTGGCGGCACCGGTCGCTTCCACCGAGGCGGCGGCGCGCATCGCGGAGGTGGCTGACCAGCTCGTGGTCCTGGAAACGCCGCCTGCGTTTTGGGCGATCGGCGAGTGGTACGTGGACTTCGAACAACTGGAGGACGCCCAAGTACGCGCCCTCCTCGAGCGCGCGCGCCAGGAGGCGCTTGAAACCAAGGCACGCTCCCGAGGCGCCGCGTGAGCTCGGGGCGCTCCTGGCGCCGCTTCACACCTTGATCGGTCAGCCTCGGGCACGTCTCCGGGCCAGCTCTGAGCCGCGGCATCCGCTTCGGAAACTACCTAGTGCACGCCAACGGAAACTACTTACAGCGTGACACACCGGATCGCGGCGATACTGCGAGGCAGTCAATTTGTGGGGATCGGGAGTCAGTCATGTCGCAGACAGAAGTGGGGACGTTGCGCGATGACTTGCAGCGACTCATCACGCACGCTGAGGAGCTGTTGCAGGCGACCGCCCACAGCGACAGCGAGCAGGTCTGCAATGCCCGCCGCCGCGCGCAGGAGTCGCTCAGCAACTTCCGGAGCGCTCTCGCGACCGCGCAGCACGACGTGCTGCGCCCGGTGCGCAACGCGGATCGAAACGTCCATGAAAAGCCGTGGCAGTACATGGCCCTGGCCGGCAGCGCCGGACTGGTGGTCGGCCTGCTGATGCGACGGCAATGAGGTCCGACTTGCACGCCGTGCGCAGCTTGTCGTCCCGGGCCAGTGCCGCGCCGTCCCCTGCGCCCGCCGCGGCAACGCTGGCGCTGGTGCTCGCGGGCGGCAACGGAACGCGGCTCGGTGCCTTGACGCGCTGGGAATGCAAGCCGGCGCTGCCCTTTGGCGGCAAGTTCCGCAATATCGACTTTTCGCTGTCGAACTGCGTGCATTCGGGCGTCCGGCGTGTAGGCGTGCTCACGCAGTACAAGTCGCAGTCGCTGATCCGGCATCTCGAACAGGCCTGGAGCTTTCTGCCACGAAATCTCGGCGAGTTCGTCGAGCTCTGGCCAGCCCAACAGCGCCTGCAGCCCGATTGGTACAGCGGCACGGCCAATGCCGTGCACCAGAACATCGACATGATCCGCGCGCAGAACCCTCGGTACATCCTGGTGCTCGCGGGCGATCACGTCTATCGGATGGACTATCGCCGCCTGCTGGCGCATCACGTGCGTTGCGGAGCCGAAACGACCATCGCCTGCGTGCGGATCGCGCGCCAGGACGCCGAGCAGTTCGGTGTGTTGCGCGCGGGCGCGGCCGATCGTGCCGTTGACTTCATGGAGAAGCCGCACCCGGCTCAGCTCCACGCGCACGGTGAACACGTGCTCGCCTCGATGGGCGTGTACGTCTTCAATGCCGACTATCTGTACGAGCGCCTCGAGCGCGATGCGGCCAACGGAGCCTCGAGCCACGATTTCGGCCGCGACATTCTCCCGGGTGCGGTCGGGCAAGGCACGGTCGGCATCTTCGAGTTCACGGATGCGGCGACTGGCGCACCCGCCTTCTGGCGCGACGTCGGCACGCTCGATTCCTACTGGAAGACGCACATGGAGCTGCTCGACGCGAAAATACAGTCCGCCCTGTTCGATCCCGGATGGCCCATCTTCACGGACAACCGCCAGCTGCCCCCGGCACGCATCATGACAGCCGACGGGAGCGGTCGCATCAGCGATTCGCTGCTCTCGGACGGTTGCGTACTGCGCGCAGCGGAGGTGGTGAGCTCGGTGCTCGGTCCGTGCGTGGACATTGGCCGCGGATCAAGCGTGGTGCAATCCGTCCTGCTTCCCGATAGCCGCATCGGCGTGCGCTGCCGCCTGCGGCGCGTCATCGTCGAGGCCGGTTGCGACATACCTGACGACACCGTGATCGGGGAGAATCCCGCGGAAGATGCCGCGCGCTTTGAGATGAGCCCGGGCGGCGTGGTGCTTGTCACCAAGGATCGGTTGTCCGAGAAGGAGAAGCCGCTCGCATTGGCACGCACGCACGCGTGACGCGACGCGCCGTCTTCTCTAACAAGCGTTATTCGCACGCACCCCTGACGCGACGCGCCGTCCTCTCGAACGACGCCATCGTCTCGAACCAGCTCAGGAATCGCGCAGCTTCAGGGGCGCAGTGCCGTCTCGATGCGCCGCTCGGCCTTGATGGAGCTGCCGACGTTCTGCAGCGCTGCGGCCAGAGCGTCGATGATCTCATCCAGCGACAGCACCCCGACCAGCGCACCGTTGGAGCCCACCACCGGCAGACGGCGCACGCCGATGCTCCGCATGCGCTGCAGCGCCTGCTCGACCGAATCCGACTCACTGACCACGACCGGATTGCGTGTCATGACATCGCCGACGCGCAGCGTACGGGCATCAGTGTCCTTGGCGACGACCGTGACGACGATATCGCGATCCGTCAATACTCCGATGGGTCGCGACCCGCCACCGCCGACGTCCGGCGTCACGACGACCAGATAGCCGACGTGCTTCTCGCGCATGAGCTGCGCCGCGGCACTCAGTTCTTCGAACTCGCGAATGGTGACGACATTGCCGCTGCAGAGTGAGGCGATATTCATGGGGAGTTCTCCTGGACGCTCAACGCTATGGCAGGATGCTAGCCGACGCCCGGCCGAGCGCGCGTCAGTACTTGTGCGTACTCTCCCGGGCCGAGGGGGCGGGAAATGGCAGAACTGAACGCGACCGCAGAACTCGCTCGCAAGGTGCAGTTCCTGTCGGCGGGTGTCAATCTCGGCGAGCCCGGCGCTCAGGTGGAGAGCATCGAGACTCATTTCGCCTGGGTGTTCCTCACGCCCCGTCACGCCTACAAGCTGCGCAAGCCGATTCGGTATCACGGCATCGATACGCTGAACCTGGACGCGCGCCAGGCGGCGTGCCGCGAAGAGTTGCGCCTCAATCGCGCGCTCGCTCCTGGCGTCTACCTCGATGTGATGCCGCTCGTCGCGCTCGCGGACGGCGCCTGGCACCTCGGTGCGGTTGCCGGCGAGCCCGTGGACTGGCTCGTGCACATGCGCCGCCTGCCCGCCGCTCGAATGCTCGACCGTGTCGTCTCCTCGGGCGCTCGCGATGCCGCCGACCTGGATGCGCTGCTGCGCCATCTGTGGAATTTCTACCGGCAGCTCTCCCCAGTCGCGCTGAACGGCGCGGAGTATTGCCGGCGTCTCGACGAAACCATCGAGCTCAACGCCGCTGCAGTCACGGCGGCCGTGGCCGCCCCCGATCAGACTGGCGTCGCCGACCTGGCGTCGCTCCAGCGCCAGCTTCTCGAGAGATTGCGCCCGACACTGGTGCGCCGCGCCGAGGACGGACACATCCGCGAGTGCCACGGCGACCTCAGACCCGAGCACATCTCGCTGGGGCCGCCCATCCTCATCATCGATTGCCTGGATTTCGACCGGGAGTTGCGCCTGCTCGATCCCCTCGAGGAGCTGAGCTTCCTCGCCCTCGAATGCGAGCGTCTGGGATTGCCTGCGGACACTCTCGATCTGCAGCGCCACGCGCCGGAAGGTCCGGCCGCTGCGGCAGCGCTGCTCGCCTTCTATTCGAGCAACCGGGCTTTCATCCGTGCGCGCCTGGCCGCCTGGCGGCTCGTGGAGAGCGACGCGGACCGCCCGCTCCTGCTCGCACGCATGAGCGATTACCTGCAGCGCGCCCGGCTGGCCGTCTGCCGGGGACTCGAAGCGCAGTTCAACCCCGTTCCAGCAAGTCGCTGAGCGATCCATCCCCCTCGATGCAGGCCGTTGCGCGGGCGATGAGCTCCGCCACGGGCAGCACGGTCGCGTACCCGAGCGCTGCGCTCGCTTCGCCCGAGAGGGGCACCGTGTCCGTGATCGTGAGGCTGTCGAATTCCGGCGCCGCGAGATTGTGCAGGGCATCCGGGGCGAACGGCGCGTGCGCCGCCGCCGCGTGGACGCCGCGCGCTCCGGCCTCACGGCAGATACGCGCCGCGCGCCGCATTGTGTCGCCACTGCTGATGAGGTCGTCGAGCACGATCACCTGCCGGCCCGCGACCTCGCCGACCAGCCGCCCGCCGCTCACCACGTCGCCGCTGCGCCGTTTCTCGACACAACCGAATTCGACGTCGCCCCCGATTCGTCGCTGCAGCGCCTCGCGCAGCAGCTGCGCGCGCTTGGAGCCACCCAGATCCGGCGACACCACCGCCACCGACGCCGCGGAGAAGCGATGCGCGAAATGCTCCGCGAACATGCGCGTCAGCGAGAGATGCTCCGCGGGAATGCGGTGCGCATTCTCGAAAGCCGCCGGATTGTGCACCTCGACCGCCGCGACTCGGTCAACGCCGACAGCTTCGCACATCTGGGCGACGTAACGTGAGGTCAGCGGATCGCGCGCCTTGGTGCGCCGATCCTTGCGCGCAAATGCCAGGTACGGAAACAGCAGCCCGACATGTTCCGCGCCCGCATCACGGATCGCGCCCGCGAGAAACAGCTGCTCGCACAACCGGTCGCAGGCGCTCGCACCCGCGGTGCCATACAGCGACTGGAGCACCCATGCGTGCCGGCCGCGCACTGACTCGAGCGGCCTGATCTTGAACTCACCACCTGCGAAGCGCCGCTCCTCATGCCGTGCGAGCTCAGTGCCGAGTGCAGCTGCCACCGCCGCACCCAGTCGATGCGTGGCCTGCGGTGCAAAGAGCGCGATTGGCGCGTCGGTCTTCATCACGGTGAGCGTGCACGAGGGGACGCGCGTTACGCGCTCGTGGGAAATACGTAGGCCGTCCGGCATCCTTGGCACACTTGCGCGCCGATTTCGGCCCGGGCGCGACGTTATACTCTGCCACCGGGCCCAGTGAGCGTGACGTGGCGACCGAAATAGACATTGCGCCGGCTGATGCCCTGCTGGTCGTCGACCTGCAGGTCGACTTCCTGCCAGGCGGTGCGTTGGCCGTCCCTGATGGCGACGCGGTCGTCGCGCCGCTCAACCGATGTATCGATGCTTTTGCGCGCAGCGCCAGGCCGGTCCTCTACTCGCGCGACTGGCATCCCGAGCGCCACTGCAGCTTCCGCTCCCAGGGTGGCCCCTGGCCCGCGCACTGCATTGCCGGAACGCGCGGCGCGCGCTTTGCGCCCGCGCTACACGTCATCGGTTCGGCACGCGTGATCTCGAAGGCGACGAGCGAGCAGCGCGATGCCTATTCCGCCTTCCAGGAGACCGGGTTGGCGTCGGAGTTGCGTGCGCTCGGTGTGGGCCGGCTGTTCATCGGCGGTCTGGCCACTGATTACTGCGTGCGGGCGACGGCGCTCGATGCCCGTGCCGAGGGTTTCGAGGTTGTGGTCCTGACGGATGCGGTTCGTGCCGTTGACGTGCGCGCGGGAGACGGTGAGCGCGCCCTCGAGGAGATGCGTGCCGCCGGTGCCCGCCTGATCGACTCCAGCGCGTTGCGCGAGCCGGAGAAGGCGGCGTGAATCGCGGCGCCGACGGCACCTCGACGGAGCAGGACCACGGGGCGCTGCTCACCGACCTGTATCAGCTGACGATGCTCAGCAGCTACTTCGAACGGGGCATGGACGAGACGGCCGTGTTCGAGTTCTTCGTGCGCCGCTTGCCCGAACGTCGCAACTTCCTCATCGCAGCCGGCCTGGAGCAGCTGCTCGAGTACCTTGAAGGACTGCGTTTCACGCCCGAAGAGATCGGCTGGCTCGAGGCGACCGGCCGGTTTCAGCGGTCCTTTCTCGACTGGCTCGCACGATTGCGCTTCGAAGGGAACGTCGATGCCATGCGCGAGGGCACCGTCTTCTTCGCCGGCGAACCGCTGGTGCGGGTAACGGCACCGCTTTCGCAGGCCCAGCTCGTCGAGACGCGCCTCATCAACCTGCTGCACTTTCAGACGGTGATTGCGAGCAAGGCTGCTCGCTGCGTCCTCGCCGCGCGCGGGCGCACGCTTGTGGACTTCGGCTTGCGCCGCGCACACGGCGCAGAAGCGGGGATCCTCGCCTCGCGGGCCGCCTACCTGGCGGGTTTCGGGGGCACGGCAACGGTGGCGGCCGGGCGCCGCTTCAATATTCCCCTGTACGGAACGATGGCGCATTCCTTCGTCCAGGCGCACACCTCCGAGATCGACGCCTTTCGGCATTTCGCGCGCAGCTTTCCAACGGCGAACACTTTGCTCATCGATACCTACGACACACTGCGCGCCGCGCAACGCGTAGTGGAGCTGGCGCGGGAACTGCGCCCTTCCGGGATCCGGATCCAGGCGGTGCGCATTGACAGCGGCGAGCTGGGCAGCCTCGCCCGCGGCGTGCGCAGAATCCTCGACGCAGGCGGCTGCGGCGATACGCAGATCTTCCTGAGCGGCAGCCTCGACGAGCTCACGATCGAACAGCTGCTCGCCGAGGGGACACCCGCTGACGGATTCGGCGTCGGTACGAGCCTCGACGTCGCCGCCGACCACCCATGGCTCGATTGCGCCTACAAGCTGCAGGAATACGCCGGCCGTCCCACCCGCAAGCGGTCCGCTGGCAAGGCCACCTGGCCGGGCCGCAAACAGGTCATGCGCCGCGTGGACGCGGACGGAACACTGATGGCGGACGAGATCGCGCTGCAAACCGATGTCTGCCGAGGCGAGCCACTGATCGTGCCCGTCATGCGCGCCGGCCGCCGCTCCTCCCCACGACCAACGCTCGACGAATCCCGCGACCACGCGCGAGCCGAGATCTCACGGCTTCCACTCGCGGCGCGTTCACTGAGCCAGCCCTTTAACGCGCCCGTCGAGATCGCGCCCAGCATCGTTGAATTGGCATCAGCCCTGGACCGTGCCGACCAAGGCCCGGCTGCGCCGATCCAAGGTATCGGCGGATGAGCCTTCTCAATGCTCCCGGCTGCGCTGACTGTCTGCCAGGCGGCTCAATCCTGACAGCTCCTGCGAAACCGCCGTAAGCAG
>DATBIF010000032.1:0-5715 GCA_036557045.1 Steroidobacteraceae bacterium | reverse complement strand
TCCGTCGTGAGACCCGAGCTCACTGCGGCGTCCTCCCACGAGGAGCGCAGCTCGTACAGCAGCGGCTTGCCGAGGCCGAGCGCCGCGAGCCCGTTGAGGCACGGCGAATGCGCATGCAGCACGTCAGGCTCCTCCAGCCGGATGATCTCCTTGAGCCGCGAGCGCAGACGGCGGACGACGTCGAGCTGACCCACGGCCGGCAGGCGCGCCAGCGCCGAGGCGGGGCTGACCGTGCGATAGAAGTCGAAACCCTCGATCGATTCGCGTGCCGGCGCAGCGAGCGTGTGCTTGGGCCCGGTGACCTGTGCGGTCTCCCAGCCCAGGCGCCGCTGCTCGCGCAGGATCGCGGCGCTGCGCAGCGAATAGCCGCTGCGCTCGGGCAGGGAATGATCGAAGACATGCAGGATGCGCATCGGAGTGCCGGTGCTGCGTGGGCCTACGCGGCCCGCAGTCCCCTCGCCGCCGGACCTCGCGAGGCGACATCGTGAAACAGGCGCAGTTGACGGGTGATGGTTTCCTCCCAACCGAAGCGCTGCGCATGGCGGCGCACCTGCGCGCTATCGGGCCGCTCGCGTTGCAGTTGCCGAAAGGCCGTTACCAGCGCCGCCGGGGTTCGCTCGGCCATCAACACGCCCGCGTGCGATGTGCTCACGATCTCCGGGTTGCCGCCCACCGCCGACGCGATCACGGGGGTGCCACAGGCGATGCTCTCGAGCAGCACATTCGCCATGCCCTCGCGGCTCGAGGCCAGCACCGTTGCATCGGCGGCCGCGTAGTAGCGCACGAGGGCCGGTTGGCGCAGCTCCGAGATCCACGTGATGCGCTCGCTGACACCGCATTCGTGCGCGAGACGCCGCAAATTCTCGCCCTCGGGACCGGAACCGATGATCGTCAGGCGCACGCCCGCAAGCTCCGCCAGGGCGCGGATCTCGATGTCGTGTCCCTTCTCCTCGACCAGGTTGCCGACCGCCAGCAGCATCGGCCCGGATATTCCCAGCTCGGCGCGCGCGCGCTCGCGATCCTGCGGTTGAAAGAGCTCCAGATCGACGCCATTGCGCAGCACGATCAGCTGCTCCGTGGGCACACCGAGCGCGAGCAACGCATCGCGCAAGGCCTCTGACACCGTGATGAACCCGGCACAGCGCCGCGCGGCCCAGCGAATCCAGGCCCGCGGTATGCGCTCGCGCCCCGCGAGATTCACATCTGAACCGCGTGCGGTGATGAGCACCGGCTTGCCGAGCAACGCACCGAGAAGCGCGCCGGCCACGCCGTCCGGGTACACGAACTGGGCATCGATGAGATCGAACTCGCCCGACTCGCGCCGCATGCGTCGTAGCGCCGGCAATGCGCAGAGCGCCATCGAAACGGGGTTGACCCACGAGCTCAGCCCGGGAACGACAGGAAAGCGCGGATGTTCGACCTCGATCCCGTGCCGGTGCTCGGCCGCCGCGACGCGCGCGGCCACCGCAAATGGCGCGAAACGGCCGCGCCGGACGGGGAACGACGCCACCGGGGCGATCACCCGCGCGGCGATGGAGCCGCTCTGCACCAGGCGCAGGAGACGCTGCTCGACGAAGATCCCATGCCTCGGTTGCGCGGCGTTCGGATAGAGGTTGGTGAAAGTCAGCACCCGCAGCATGCGCCGCTCACCGGGCCGCCACGCGGCTCGGCGCGACATCGGCCGTGTGCGGGCTGTCCGCCGCTCCCTGGCGGCGCAGGAAACCTTCGAACATGAGCAGGGCCCAGAGACTCGCACTGTGATTCCTGCGGCCGGAGGTGTGCTCGGCGTACAGGCGCGAGAGTTGACGCTCGTTGAAGATCCCCGATTGCAGAACGTGCTCGCTGCGCAGGGCGGCGGCAATCCTGGCGTTCAGCGCATCCCGGAACCAGACGTCGATCGGCACCGCGAAACCCATCTTCTGGCGATACAGCGTCGCGTGCGGCAGCAGCGGCTCGAGCGCACGCTTCAGGATGTACTTGCCCGTGCCGCCGCGCAGCTTCACGCTCGCGGGCAGCTGCGCGGTCCAGGCGACGAACTCGTAGTCGAGGAACGGTGTGCGCACCTCCAGGCTGTGCGCCATGCTGGCGCGATCGACCTTGGTGAGGATGTCGCCCGGCAGGTAGGTCTTGAAATCCAGGTACTGCACCAGCGACAGCGGATCGCTGAAGGTCCGGTCCCGTACGTGTCCATGAAACACTTCGCTGGCGCTGTACCCCTGCAACTCGCTGTGAAACGCCTGCGAATAGAGCTGTGCGCGTTCACTCTCCTTGCAGATCGACACGCCATGCAGGTAAGCATCGACGGTGCCGCGCGCGAGCGCCTCGAATGTGCTCTTGCCGCGCAACACGCGCGGCGCCCAGTCAAGCTTCGGGTACCAGCGCCCCAGTGGTCCAAAGATTGCGCGACGCACAGATTCGGGCAGACAGCGACGCAGCATTTCCTCGCGCGCGAACAGCTTGTAACGGCGGTACCCCACGAAGTTTTCGTCGCCGCCATCGCCGGAGAGAGCCACCGTAACGTGACGCCGCGCGAGCTGGCACACGCGGTAGGTCGGAATCGCAGAGCTGTCGGCGTACGGCTCATCGTAGATATCGACCAACCGATCCAGCAGGCTGTAGTCGGAGGCCTCGACGATCTCGGTCTTGTGGTCGGTGCGCTTGTCACGCGCCACCAGTTCCGCGGCCGCCGATTCATCGTACTGCGGCTCGCGAAAGCCGATCGAGCAGGTGAGGATCCGGGACGCGCCGATCTCGCGCATCATGGCGACGACGGCGCTCGAGTCGATGCCACCTGACAGGAAGGCGCCGAGGGGAACATCGGCGACCAGCCGCTTGCGCACCGACTCGCGCAACCGTTCGCGCAGCTCCCCGTCCCAATGATCCGCAGCACTCGCGGGCACGCGCTCGCCCATCAGTGGAACGTCCCAGTAGCGGACCGGCTGCGCCGGGCGCGACCCGCGGCGCAGCGTCAGGTACGCGCCGGGCTCGAGTTTGCGGATATCCCGGTAGATGGTCCTCGGGTCGGGCACATAGCCAAAAGTGAAGTAGTCCTCGACCGCCTGCGGATCGACGCGCCGCGGGACGTCGGGATGAGCGATGAGCGCCTTGAGCTCGGATCCGAACACCACGCGCCCATCCGCGAGCAGAGCATAGTGCAGCGGCTTCACGCCGAGTCGATCGCGCGCCAGGAACAGCGTCTTCTGGCGCTTGTCCCACACCGCGAACGCGAACATCCCGTTGAAGCGCTCGAGACAGCGTTCGCCCCACTCTTCCCAGGCATGCACGATCACTTCCGTGTCGCACCGGGTGCGGAACTGGTGGCCGCGGGCGCGCAGCTCGGCCTCGATCTCCATGAAGTTGAAGATCTCGCCGTTGTAGGTGACGACGACGCTCCCGTCTTCGTTGTAGAGCGGCTGCTTGCCGCCCTCGAGATCGATGATCGACAAGCGCCGATGCCCGAGTCCGACGCCGGCTTCGATGTGAAAGCCGTCGCCGTCCGGTCCGCGATGCCCGAGGCTCGCATTCATCGCTCGCAGGACTGCAACGTCGACGGGACGCTGGTCGAGCAGGTCCACGATGCCGGTAATGCCGCACATCAGGCCGCAACCTCCACCTGCGGCGCGCCGGCGCCGCACAGCTCACGGTACAGCGAGGCATAGGCCTCGACCATCCGCGGCAACGAGTATTCGCGTACCGCGCGCTCCCGCGCTGCCGCGCCGTGCGCAGCACGCATCCCGGCATCGCGAGCGTAGCCTGCGATGGCCTCTGCCAGCGCTGCCGGGTCGCCCGCCGGCACCAGGGCGCCAGTCGTTCCAGGCACGATCAGCTCGAGATTGCCGCCGACCGCACTCGCGATCACCGGCACGCCGCTCGCCATCGCCTCGAGGACAGTATTGGAGATGCCTTCGCGACGCGAGCCCAGCACGAAGATGTCGAAGCACGGCAGGAATTCCGCCACGTCGTTGCGGCTGCCGGTGAGCCACGCCGCATGGCTCTGGCCAGCCGCGGCCAGCAGCTCTGCGGCGGAGCTGCGCAGCGCGCCATCTCCGATCATCAGCAGGCGCACGTCCGGACCAGCACCGGCAAAACGGTTGCGCACTTCCAGGAATGCGCGCACCAGGTTGAGCGGATCCTTGATCTCGCTGAAGCGCGTGACACTGCCGACGATCACGCAGCCCTTGGGAAAACGATCGACTGGCCATTCCGGCGGCGTCGCACGCGCGGCAGCGCTGAAGCGCTCGGTGTCCACGCCATTGCAAATGCGCACGACCTTGTGGGCCGGTACACCAACGCTCTCGGTGAGCCAGCGCTCGAGATCGCGGGACACCGCGATGAAACGCTGCACCAGGGGATTCAGGGCACGCCGCAACGTGCGGTAACGGCGCCGGGTGCCGTCAGGATCGTGCACGTCCCAGCCGTGTTCACCGTGCACGCGCAGGTGCACGCCGGCGAGCCAGGCCACGAACGTGCAGTCGAGGGTACCGATATTGCGCGTGTGCACCAACGCCGGCCGCAGCTCGCGCAACAGGCGGTACAGGCGCAGGTAGGCGCCTGGGTCCTTCCCGGGCCGCTTGTCGAGGCTGTAGAGGAGCACATCCTCGCGCCGGATGCGACGGCTGAAATCCGTAGCGCCGCTGAGCGTGATGATCGCGTGGCGGAATTCCGCGCGCGGCAGCGTGTTGACCAGGTTCACGAGCCCGTTCTCCATGCCGCCGTAGTCCAGCCGGAACAGCAGGTGGGCAATGAGCGGCCGCGCATCCGGGCGCGCTGTGGGTGCTGCGTTCATGCGGCCAGCGTCAGCTCGTTGAGCTCATCCGCCACGTCGCTGCTGCTGCGACGGTCGAGGAACAGCCGGCACCAGATCTCGAGATTCACCAGCACCAGCACCAGGTCGGTGTAGTCCTCGCGGCCGCTGTCGTGCGCCGCGAGAGCCCGTTGCACGCCGGGCCACGACAACAGGCCGCGTGACTCGACCGTCCTCTGGCTCAGGAGCTCGCTGCGCAGATTCTTGAGTTCCGACTTGAACCAGGCGCCCATCGGCGCACCGAAGCCGCGTTTGCCGCGATTGAGGATTTCATCCGGCAGCACGCCCACCAGCGCTTTCTTGAGCACGTGCTTGAGCCGGCCGCCGCGCAGCTTGACGGCTGCGGGAACGGCGCTCGCCACCTCCACCAGGCGGTGATCGAGAAATGGCACGCGACATTCGATGGAGGTCGCCATGGTGACCTTGTCCGTCAGCAGGAGCAGGTCTTCAGCGAGCTGCGTCTCGGCATCGACTCGCATCAGTCGCAGCAGCGAATCCTCGCCATGATCCTTCTGCACGATACCGTCGAACCCATCCTGTGCCGCCGGCGCGTACCTCAGCAGGTCCTTGACGCTCTCGCGCGCGCAGATCTGCACGAACATCCGGTACTGCTCGCGCCACGGCAGTTCGCTCGCGCGCAGGAACTGCCGTGCGTAGCGCGCCAGGTCCATCATCCGGCTGTGCCGGCCGCTGGGCAGCCGCCCGGCGAGAGAGCCGATTCCGCGGCGCAGCCACGCCGGGATGCGCCGGTATTGTCGACCGTAGTGATCGCCGAGGTAGCGCTGGTACCCGGCGAAGAGCTCATCTCCTCCGACGCCCGAAAGGATCACCTTGACGCTGCGTGCGGCGAGCTCCGAGACCAGGTACGTCGTGATGATTGCACTGTCCGAGATCGGCTCCTCCACGTGCCA
>DATBIF010000031.1:0-4868 GCA_036557045.1 Steroidobacteraceae bacterium | reverse complement strand
ACGATTGGGCGCGACACGCTGCCACAGCTGCTCGCGTTACTGCAGCGCGCCGATGTCCTCATCAGCCCGGACTCGGGACCGGTGCACATGGCGACCGCGGTCGGCATCCCGGTGATCGGCCTCTATGCTGCGACCAACGCGGAGCGCAGTGGCCCGTATCTGAGCCGCTCGTGGTGCGTGAACAAGTACGACGAGGCAGCGCGCAAGGACCTGGGACGACCCGCCAATGAAATCCCCTGGACGACGAAGATCGAGAAGGCGGGAGTCATGGACCTGATCACGCCGGCCGATGTGATCCGCAAGCTCGACAAGTTGATGAGCCAGAGAGGCAAGCAGCCGAGGAAATGGGCATGAGCACGATCCTGGTACCGATCTCGCCGGGGGAACTTCTCGACAAGATCACGATACTGCGCATCAAGCTGCAGCGCATGCGCGATGCCGCCAAGCTCGCCAACGTGCGGCACGAGCTCGCACTGCTCGATGCCACGTGGGGCGAGTCGGTGCATGTGACTGTGGACCTGGGCGAGGAGGTGCGCGCCCTCGAGGCTGTGAACGCGCGGCTCTGGGACATCGAGGATGACATTCGCGATCACGAGGCGCGCCACGCGTTCGACGCCGGCTTCATCGAGCTCGCGCGCGCGGTCTATATCAACAACGACGAGCGTGCCGCGATCAAGAAGCGCATCAACACCAGGCTGGGATCGAAGATCGTCGAGGAAAAGTCCTATAAGGACTATCGCCAGGGAAGCTGAGTCACGCGAACCCCGGGCGCCGGAGCGTCCAGGCCGCGGTCATTTCACCAGCGTGTATTCAGCGCCGCAGTACGGGCACTTGGCCCAGCCGGTCGGCTCGATCGGCAGGTAGACGCGTGGATGCGAATTCCACAGGTACATCTGCGGCATCGGGCAGGACAGCGGCAGATCCTCGCGCGTCACCTGGTACTGATTCTGGGCGTTCGGCTGAATCAGCGTGCGCGGGGCGGGCTCGGCGGTGGCCACTCGGGCATTCCTCGACGGTCGGATGGCCGCGAAGTATAGCGGATCAGGGCGCCGGCATCGTCGCATTCCAGATCGCGACGACGTCCTGGCGCTCGGCCGTGAACTCGCCGTCCGCGACCACAGGCGGCAGGTCTTCGAGCGAGCGGTGATGAATCGCGGCACGATACTTGCGATAGATCCGGGTCAGTGAATCCACCGTTGCCTGCGATACGAGATTCGCCGAGGCGACCGACTCGAGCTGCCGGATCGTATCCGAGAACATCACGAGCGGCGGGTAGCGATCGGACCAGTTCAAGGCCCAGTACTGGGCGAGGAACTCGATGTCCGCAATACCGCCGGCATCCTGCTTCACATCGAACTCTCCGGCACGCGCGCGACTGAGCTCGGTACGCATGCGCTCGCGCATCTTGCGCACCTCCTCGCGCAAGGTGTCGCGGCGCAGGTGCCGGCAGAGCACGTCGAGCCGGATTTCCTCGAAGCGCGCGCGCAGAAGCGGCGCGCCGGCGACTGCGCGCGCGCGCAGGAGCGCCTGGTGCTCCCAGGTCCATGCCTCGGACTTCTGGTACTCGTGGAAGGCTTCGACGTGCGTCACCATCAATCCGCCCTTACCGCTCGGCCTGAGACGCATGTCGACTTCGTAGAGCCGCCCTGCGGAGGAGTGCAACGTCAGCAGGTGGATGATCCGCTGCCCGAGCCGCAGGAAGAACATCCCGTTGTCGAGAGGGCGCGCGCCGTTCGTGCGCTGTACTTCGCCCGTGGAATCGTGCAGGAACACGAGGTCGAGATCCGAGGCGTAGCCCATTTCGAGCGCACCCAGCTTGCCGTAGCCAACAGCGGTGATGCTGGCCGGCCGCAATGACTCGGCGGTCCCGCACATCGGAACGCCGTACTGCAGCGTCATCTGTTGCCAGGCGAGGTCGAGCGCCCGCTCGATGATGAGCTCGGCGACATCGGTGAGACGATCGCTGACCTGCATCAGGGGCAGGCGGCCCGTGAGATCGGCCAGCGCCACCCGAAACAGCGCCGCACGCTGAAACTGCCGCAGAGCCTCGACCTGCCGCTCGGGGTCGGCATCGGGTGCGTGCTCGAGCCGCAGGCGGATTTCCTGCGCGAACTGGTCCCGACTCGGCAAGTCGTCGAGCACGCGCTCGTCGATGAGCTCATCGAGCAACAGAGGGAAGTCGGCGACCTGGCGCGCAAGAAATTCGCTCTGCGCGCACAGCTGCACCAGGCGTCGCAGCGCGGTGGAGTTCTCGTTGAGGAGCGCGATGTACGCGCTACGCGTGCCCACGGATTCCAGCACCCGCAGCACCCGGCGCAATGTGACATCGGCATCGGCCACATCCCTCAGCGTCGCGAGCAATCTCGGCAGGAGCACTTGCAGGCGTCGCCTGCCGGTCTCGCCAAGCCGCTGCACGGCCGCGCTGCTGCGCCATTCGAGCAGCTGCGCTGCGATCTCCGGGGCAGCGGCTACGCCCAGGCTTGCGATGCCTGTCTCGAGCGCCGCCGGTGCGGGACCGTTTTCCAGGAGCGCCTCCAGCTCGCGCAGCGGCGGCTCGGCCGCTCGGCTCGAGGGCGAGGTCGAGAGCAGCATCTCGAAATGACGAGTCACCGCTTTACGATGCTGCTCGAGCTCGCTGCAGAGCGCTTCCCAGCTGTTCGCCTGCATGGCCAACGTCAGGCGCGAGCGTTGCTCGCCGTCCTTCGGGAGCGAGTGCACCTGCTCGTCGCTCAGCATCTGCAAGCGGTTCTCCAGTCGACGCAAGTAGAGGTAGGCGTCGCGGAGCTGTGTCACCGCCTGCGCGGGCAGGAGTTTCTGCCCCGTTAAGAGCGGCAGCACCTCGAGCAGCGACTGCGACTGCAGGCGGCGATCGGTGCCGCCGCGCAGGAGCTGCAGAGCCTGCACGATGAACTCGATCTCGCGAATTCCGCCGGGGCCGAGCTTCACGTTGTCCTGCAGGTCGCGCCGCGTGACTTCGCGAGCGATCAGTTCCTTCATGGAACGCAGCGCCTCGAACACGCCGAAATCGAGATAGCGCCGGAACACGAAGGGGCGCACGGCCTGCTGAAACAGCGCATCGTACTGTTGTGCGCCGACGAGTGCGCGCGCTTTCACATAGGCGTAGCGCTCCCAATCGCGCCCGTGCTCCTGGAGATAGTTCTCGAAAGAGCCGAAGTTTGCGACCAGCGGACCCGAGTCGCCGAAGGGCCTGAGACGCGTATCGATGCGAAAGACGAAGCCGTCCTCGCTCGCTGCGTCGAGCAGGCGGATGAGCCCGCGCGCGACGCGCGTAAAGAACTCCTCGTTGCTGATCGAGCGGCGTCCGTCGGTCTCGCCGCCTTCAGGGAAGAGCAGAACGACATCGATGTCGGAGGAAAAGTTGAGCTCGCGGCCTCCGAGCTTGCCCATCGCAAGCACGACGAGCGCCTGGCTCGCCCCGGCTGCCGAGCGCGGTGTTCCGTAGATTCTCGACTGCGCCTCGGTCGCAAACCGGCACGCATATCGGATCGCCGCGTCACCGACTTCGCTGAGGTCCTGGAGCGTTTCTTCGACACGCGCCCAGCCGGCGAGGTCGCGCCACGCGATGCGTGCCAGTTCGCGCCGCCTCCAGACGCGCAGCCCACGCATCGCCTGCGCTTCAGTGCCGACTGTTGCAACGTCGTGAGCGAGCGCCTGGGCGGCAGCACCCGCTGCGCGTGCCGCCGACAAACCAGGTGCGGCAAGGAGATTCGCCACGAGATCCGCGTCCTGCTGGCAGGCCCCCGCGACAAAATCGCTGATTGCGAAGACGCGCGCAACGCTCGCCTGCACCTCTGCGGGCGCCGACGCGAGCGCGCGCAGGGCCTCAGGTATTTCCGCGAGCCTCTCGAGAGCGCGACGCGCCGCCGGCTGCAACGCCGGCGGCAGTCTCTCTACGCTCGACTCAAGTTCGCCCATGGGTGCGATTCTAGGTCGAACGTGACGCGCGCCAAAAAAAAAAGCCCCGCCGAAGCGGGGCTTTGTCTTGGTCTTGTTCCCTTCTTGACCGGGCCCCAAGGAAGTATTCGCGCTTCGCGAAACTTCCTTGGGTGGTCTTTTTGGGGTGGCCTTTTACATGTCCATGCCGCCCATGCCGCCCGGAGGACCAGCGTGGGAGTGCTCCTCTTCCTTCGGAGCCTCGGCGACCATCACTTCCGTGGTGAGCAGCAAGCCCGCCACCGAAGAGGCGTTCTGCAGCGCAAGCCGCGTGACCTTGGTCGGGTCGAGAATGCCGGCCTCGATGAGGTCGCCATACTCGCCGGTCTGGGCGTTGTAACCGAAGTTGCCCTTGCCTTCCTTGACCTTGTTGACCACGACCGCGGCGTCTTCACCCGCGTTGTCGACGATCTGGCGCAGCGGCTCTTCGATCGCCCGTGACAGGATCTTGATGCCGACCTGCTGATCGGCATTGGCGCCCTCGAGCTTCTCCACGGCCTTCTGCGCGCGGAGCAGCGCGACGCCGCCACCCGGGACCACGCCTTCCTCGACAGCCGCACGCGTCGCGTGCAGCGCGTCTTCGACGCGGGCCTTCTTCTCCTTCATTTCGATCTCGGTCGAAGCGCCGACCTTGATCACTGCGACGCCGCCGGAGAGCTTGGCGACGCGCTCCTGGAGCTTTTCCTTGTCGTAGTCGGAGGTCGCTTCCTCGATCTGCTGACGGATCTGGCCGACGCGGGCCTTGATGTCCGCGCTCTTGCCGGCGCCGTCGATGATCGTGCTGTTCTCCTTCTCGACCACGACCTTCTTGGCTTCGCCGAGGTCATTGAGCGACGCCTTCTCGAGTGACAGGCCGACCTCGTCCGAGATCACCTGGCCGCCCGTGAGAATCGCGATGTCCTGGAGCATCGCCT
>DATBIF010000030.1:0-2479 GCA_036557045.1 Steroidobacteraceae bacterium | reverse complement strand
GCCACGCGTGAGCCGCTGGCGCCGTGGGATGAGATGCACCCGGCGCTGAAACAGTTGTTGCGCGCGGGACTCGAGGCCGGCGTATCCTTCGCGGCCCGCGGCAACCTGTTGCTGCTGGCGCCCCCGCTCGTCATCGAGGAGAAGGAGTTGGCCGATGGCCTCGACCTGCTCGACCGCCTGCTCGGTGAGCTCGAAGCGGCGTTGCCGGCGGACTCCGGAGATACGGTGATTCAGCCGGCGCTCGCTGCCAGGCTGTCGGGCAAGGACAAGCCATGAGTTTCAAGCTCACATATTCGACGATGTTCAGCCCGCCGCCGCAGCTGCACACGCAGTTCGAGGCGGCGATGCAACGGGTGAAGGTCGGCCTTGGCGCAACTCACGCGCTGTACGTCAACGGCGAGGACCGGCGCACGCCGCGCACCTTTACGAAGCTCAATCCCGCCGACCAGCAGCAGCTCCTCGGCCGGTTCGCATCCGGCAGCGCGGCCGACGTCGATGACGCCATCCGCGCGGCGCAGCGCGCATTCGAGACGTGGAAACGCACGCCGGTGGCCGAGCGGTTGCGCCTGCTGCGCAAGGTCGGCCGGCTCATCGAGGAGCGCGTCTACGAGATCGCCGCGGCGCTCACGCTGGAAGTCGGCAAGAACCGGATGGAAGCGCTCGGCGAGACGCAGGAGACCGCCGACTTCTTCTTCACCTACTGTGACGACTTCGAGCGTGCGCAGGCATTCGACCACGCGCTGCCCAACGATCCACTCACGACACACGTCTCGCACAATCGCAGCGTGATGAAGCCGTACGGCGCCTGGGTCGTGATCGCACCGTTCAACTTTCCGCTCGCGCTCGCCGGCGGCCCGACAGCGGCTGCGCTGGTGACCGGTAACACGGTGGTTCTCAAGGGCGCGACTGCGACCCCCTGGGCTGGACGACTGCTCGCGGATTGCATCCGCGACGCGGGGTTGCCGCCCGGTGTTTTCAACTACGTGAGCGGCTCCGGTCGCGAGGTGGGCGAACCGCTCGTCAATCATCCGCTCACCGCGGGCATCACGTTCACGGGCTCGCACGATGTCGGCATGGGCATCGCGCGCCAGCTCCAGACAGGCGCCTATCCGCGGCCGTGCATCGCGGAGATGGGCGGCAAGAATCCGTGCATCGTGACGAGCGCAGCAGACCTCGAACGCGCCGCGACCGGGATCCTGCGCTCGGCGTACGGGATGGGCGGGCAGAAGTGTTCTGCACTCTCGCGCCTCTATGTACATCGCGAGGTCGCCGACGATCTCATTGCGCGGCTGCAGCAGCTGATCGCGGCGCTGGGCATTGGCGATCCGGCGCTGCAGAAGAACTGGTTGGGTCCGGTCACGACGCCTGACGGCTACGCCGACTACGCGCGCTACGCCGAGCAACTGCGCGGCGGTGGATCACGCGTGCTGGCGGGCGGGACGCAGTTGCGCGACGGGGATCTCGCACGCGGCCTCTTCGTGCAGCCGACCCTCGCCGAGGCGCCGCCGGATCATCCGCTCTGGCGGCACGAGATGTTCCTGCCCATCCTGATGGTTCATCGCGTGACTTCGAACGACGAAGCCATGCGCCTCGCGAACGATACTTCGCTCGGACTCACGGCGGGCTTCTACGGCAACGCGGACGAGGTGAAGTGGTTCCAGGAGCACATCGAGGCCGGCGTGACGTACGCGAATCGCCCGCAAGGTGCGACCACGGGTGCCTGGCCCGGGTATCAGCCGTTCGGCGGCTGGAAAGGCTCGGGTAACACGGGCAAGGCGATCGCCTCCTTCTATTACCTGCCGCAATACCTGCGCGAGCAGTCGCAGACCGTGGTGGATTGAACCCGATGCAGTTGCTGAGGCTGCGTGATGCAATCGAGCGGCACGTCCAGGACGGCCAGAGCATCGCGCTCGAAGGATTCACGCACCTGATCCCCTTCGCCGCCGGCCACGAGATCATCCGCCAGCGACGCAGGAACCTGCACCTCATCCGCATGACGCCGGACCTCATCTACGACCAGATGATCGGCATGGGGTGCGCCGATCGCCTGACGTTCTCGTGGGGCGGGAACCCTGGAGTGGGCTCACTGCATCGCCTGCGCGATGCTGTCGAGAAGGACTGGCCCCAGCCGCTCAAGCTGATGGAACATAGTCACGCGGAAATCGCCGTCGCGTACACGGCAGGCGCAGGCGGTTTGCCGTGCGGCGTCATGCGCCGCTATGCCGACACGGATCTCGCTCGTATGGCCACCGACCGGGCGAGACCGATCGAATGCCCATTCACCGGCGATTCGCTGATGGCGATCGCTGCGATCAATCCCGACGTCACGATCCTGCACGCGCAGCAGGTCGATGCCGCGGGCAACGTGCTCATTCGCGGCATCGTCGGCGCGGTGCGCGAGGCAGCGATGGCGGCGCGCTGCCTGATCGTCACGGTGGAAGAGCAGGTCGAGCGGCTGGACGCTGACATGAACGCCATC
>DATBIF010000029.1:0-4991 GCA_036557045.1 Steroidobacteraceae bacterium | reverse complement strand
CGCGCTCGCGCGATTTGCGTGGCCCCGGGAGCGGAGAGCAGTGGAGGACATTTTGTCAATAGTGGGGGCCGGCGACGCGGGCTTGCTGGAAGACGTCCTGCGAGTAAGCTAGAGGCAGGCTCCCTTGTGAATCCATTCTATCATCGGATCTACCGCGTGGTCCGTCACATCCCTCGGGGGCGGGTGGCGACGTACGGGATCGTGGCGCGGCTCGCGGGACGGCCGGGCGCGGCGCGCACCGTCGGCTGGGCGCTCTCGGCACTTCCCGAAGACAACGACGTGCCGTGGTGGCGCGTCATCAACGCCGCTGGTCGCATTTCCTTTTCGGGACAGGATCACAGCGCGGTGTTGCAGCGCGCGCTGTTACTGCGCGAAGGCGTGCGCTTCGCGCCCGGCGGTGCGGTCAATCTGTCGACGTTTGGGTGGCCGTCCGAGGCCTACGATAGCGCGGTGGCTTCCCACAAGCGCGCCGCGGCCACGCGCAGGTCCCGCAAGTTGAAAGGCTTGCGCACGTAACGCACGCCGAGACGCGCGAGCGTCTCTTCGGTGGCCGGCCGCACGTCGCCCGTGGCGACGATGATGCGCTCGCGCAACGCCGGCATTCGCGCCACCAGCTCCTCCGCCAACAGCGTTCCACGTTTTCCCGGCGCCATCGCCCGCGCGTCGGTAATCACGAGATCAAACCCACCGCGCAGCGCGAGGTCGAGCGCGTGCTTCGGATCGCCGGCGATTTCGACGTCGTGTCCATCGCCCGAGAACAGCGCCTTGATGGTGCGCTGCACCGCGGGATCCGCGTCGACGAGCAAGATCGTGCGCTTCACGCCGGACGACGCATTCGGCACCGGCGTGCCGTGCACAGGGGTCAGCTCCGGGCGTACCGCATCGGCGGGCGCGGGAGGAAAATCGACCCGGAATGCCGCGCCACCACGGGGATTGCGCGGCTCGAGCGTGATCTGCCCGCCGTGGCTCGCGACGATCGAATAGGTGATCGAGAGGCCGAGTCCCGTCCCCTTGCCGGGCTCCTTGGTCGTGAAGAACGGCGTGAACACGCTCGCGGCGAGTTCGTCCGGAATGCCGGGTCCTGTATCCGCGACGCGCAGGTGCACGTGCCCGTCAAACCAGGTCGTGATCGTGATCTCGCGCCGGCGCTCGCGGGGATTTTCCGCGACCGCCTGTGCCGCGTTGGTCACGAGATTGAGCACGACCTGCTGTAAGCCGTGCCGGTCGCCGAGCACCTCGGGCAACGCGCCGCTGAGCTCTCGTTCGACGGTGACGTCTTTCATCTTCAGCTCGTAGGCGGTGAGCTGCAGCGTGCGGCGGATCACGTCGTTGAGATCTACAGGCACGCGCTCGGTCGATCCCTTGCGCGCGAACGTGAGCAGATTGCGCACAATGCGGCCGGCGCGCTCCGCCTGCTCGTGAATCACCTGAAGATGACCGCGGTCCTTCTTTCCCAGCTCCTTTTGCTCGAGCAGGAACTCCGAGAGACCGGCAATCGACGTGAGCGGGTTGTTCAGCTCGTGCGCGACGCCCGAAACGAGCTGGCCGACCGCGGCCAGCTTCTCGGTCTGGACGAGCTGGGTCTCGAGTGCCTGCTGCTCTGTCACGTCTTCCACCATCACGACGATGCTGTTCTCGGTCTCGGCCCCTGGAATGCGGGCGGCGTTCACACGGACCGTGCGCCGCAGGCGCTCCGAGCGCGCCACCAGCGGAGCGGGGCGCTCGCCGCGGCGTGTTGCCGCCAGCAGGTCCCGCAGCACGCCGGGTTTCCCCAGCAGCGCCTCGCCGAGTCGCATCCCGATCACGGTCTGGACCGGCGCGCCGAGGAGGCTCGCCAGCGCGCGATTCAACCGTCGCACGTGGCCTTCGTCATCAACCACGGCAATGCCTTCGCTCAGCGCATCGAACGCGGTCTCCCATTGCTCCTTGGCCCGGCGGACCATCTCGAAGAACCGCGCGTTCGCGATGACGACGGCCGCGTGGGTCGCGAGGGTCGAGAGCAGGCGAATGTCTTCAGGGACAAACACACCTTCTCGGGGGTCGGTGATGATCAGCGTGCCGATCACGCTGCCATGTGAGCGCAGCGGCACAGCCGCAGCGGCATCCGCTTCGAACCCTTGCGCGATGACGGTGGGAGCCGCACCCGAGTTGCGCACGAGCTCGAGATGCTCGTGCCCGGTGGACCGCGCGATCAGACCCGAATCATCCCGCTGAATCCTCTGCCCGCCGAGTGGCGCCAGCGTACCCTCGGCCGCAGCCACCTGCAGCGGATCCCGCGGCGCCTCGCCGAGAAGCGCGAGCAGCGCGCCCTGCGCGTCGAGGAATCGCACGGCATAGCGCACCACCTGCGTGACGATGTGGCCGAGCTCCAGCGAGTCGGAGAGGACGTACGACAGCTCCTGGAGCGAGAACAGCTCGGACAGCCTCCGGTTCAATTCCTCTGCGGCGCGGCGCCGTGCCTGCTCGGAGCTCACCAATCGTTGCCGCAGGCGCCACAGTGCCACGCCGACGATCACCAGGATCAGCGTGACACCGGCGGTGGCGTACACGAGCGCACGTTGGCGCAACAGCAAATCCATGGCCATCTATATTCACCTCTCCATCTTGAGAATCAATCTTTTCCTCTGTCTGGCGCTCACGGGGAGCGTGGCCGGCGCGGTGGGAGCCTGCGACACCGAGGCGCGTCCCGGCGTCGCGCGCGTCTGGCCCGCACTGGGGACGATGATGTCCGCCGTGGGCTGGGGGCCGGACAGCACGCGCGTGACGCGTGCGCTGCAAGCGGCGTACGACTCGGTCGACCGCGTCGATTCGCTGATCCAGCGGCACGTGGCAATTCGCGCAATCGATTCCGTCCGGCGTGAAATTCGCCGCCGCACCGGAATCGCGCTCGTTTCCGACAGCCTCGCCCCGGGCTATGCGCTCGATCGCGCGATGCTCGCGCTCGGTCACGACGTGGACAGCGTGCTGCTCGACCTTGGCGGCCAGTACTCGTGGCGCGGACCAGCGGGAGAGAGAGAGGGAGGGGGAGGGGGGCGCGTCACACATCGCGCCGTCGGCGTTCCGGATCCCGACAACACCTTGCGCACTATCGCGGTAGTCGACCTGCAAGGCGGGTCGGTGCGCACGCAGTCGCAGCGCAACGCGCCGCACGGTGCCGCGCGCTCCGTCACTGTGCTCGCGGACGATGGCTTGACCGCGAACGCGTGGGCCGCGGCGTTTCTCGCGCTAGGATGCGATCGCGCGCTGGCGCTCGCGCAGGGGATGCATGCGCTGTGCGCGGATTCGACCGGCGTGCGGTGGGCTACCGGACTCCAGAATCGCGTTTCACTTCCGACTGCGCGCGCGCCCTGACGCGGGCGCGCTCCTGGTCGAGCAGCCGCAGCGACCGGCTCCACGCATCACTCGAGAGTCCGTCATAGGTGACGGTCAGCTGCTCGCGCACGCTGATGCCAGGCTCGAACAAGTAGATCGCCGCGGCCTGCTGGCGGGCATCCAGCTGAAACGAGCTCCACGTGGGTGACAGCGGCACGATACCGATCGGCCGGAACAGCCGGCCGCGGCTCGTGATGTTCAGCTCTTCGGGAGTGAATCGCGCCTGCGGCACGACGCCGAGGAATGTGACCATCACGAGTGTCGGATGCTCGGTGCCGCCGCGCCGGGCGGCGTCGGCGATCTCCGCCGCGCGACTCGACAGGAGCTGGCTGAGGGAGCGGTACGTATCGGGGGCGAGCAGACGGATGACCTGCTCCTCGAGCGGGAGGACCTGGATCTCGACGGTCTCGTTGCTGAACCGCACGGTGATATCGTCGCGGCGGAGGGTGCCGTAGTTGGCGGGAATGGTATCCTGGGCGGCGATCGAAGGACGCAAGGACGGAAGGACGGAATGTAATAGCACGAATACTGCGACAACGCGCTCCAACATTCCGTCCTTCCGACCTTCCGTCATTCTGCCGCCTCTCGTATCAGCGCCGCAATCGACTCCTGCAAATCCGCGATCCCTTCCCCGGTCTTCGCGCTCGTCACGATCATCTGATCCTCGGGCAATCCCAGTTCGTCGCGCAGCTCGTGCTCGCGGGCATGGCGCTGGCGTGTCGAGAGCTTGTCGCTCTTCGTGAGCGCGGCGAGTACGTGCGTTTCCCCTTCTACCAGTACGTCCTGCATGGCCCGGTCGTCAACGGACGGTGGGTGCCGGATATCGAGAAGCCAGACCACCCCACGAAGGCGCTCACGCCGCAGCGCGTGCTTGAGCAGGCCGCGAAACGCGGTGCGCTCCGACTTGCTCGCGCGGGCGTAGCCGTAGCCGGGGAGGTCGAGGAAGTAGGCAGCCCCGGGTTGGGCGATCAGGAACACATTCAGGGCGCGGGTCTTGCCGGGTGTGGCGGAAGTCTTGGCGATCCGCCGCCCCACCAGCGCATTCAGCAACGACGACTTCCCGACGTTGGATCGGCCGAGGAATGCGATTTCGGGGAGCGGGGGATCGAGCTGCGTATCGGCCCGGGGAAATGAGCCGATGAACTTCGGGTCGATCAGGCTTCTTTCTTCTGCCGTGGGCGCTCGGTGACGAGCAGCGGGGCGCGGCCGGATGTGACGCATTCCGCGGTGATCGCGACTTCGCGCACGTCATCGCGGCTCGGCAGCTCGAACATGATCTCGGTCATCATCTCTTCGAGAATGGCGCGCAGTCCTCTCGCCCCCGTGCCGCGCTTCATCGCTTTCTGCGCGATGGCCTTGAGCGCGTCCTTCTCGAGCGTCAGCCGCACGTCCTCGAGGTCGAACAGCTTCTGATATTGCTTGGCGAGCGCGTTCTTCGGCTCGGTGAGGATCTTGATCAGCGCGTCTTCGTCGAGCGCATCGAGCGGCACCGTGACCGGCAAGCGGCCCACCAGCTCGGGGATCAGCCCGTAGCGCAACAGATCGTCGGGCTCGACGTCCACGAACGGATTCTTCTTGACCTTCGCCGCCACGCCCTCGGCCACCTCTTCCTTGGTGAA
>DATBIF010000028.1:0-2908 GCA_036557045.1 Steroidobacteraceae bacterium | reverse complement strand
GCATGGCCGGCTGACCTACTTCTGGAGCTTCATCGTCGCGTTGCTGCTCTTCAGCGCCGGCGGCCTGTTCTCCATCTACGAGGGCTGGCACAAGCTGCATGCGCCCGAGGATCTGCACCAGGCATGGGTTGCGCTCGTGGTGCTGGGTATCTCCATCGTGCTCGAGACCGGCAGTCTCATCGGTTGCCTGCGCGAGATCGCCAAGGTGCGCCGCGGCCGCTCACTCGCGGCCTGGGTTCGTCAGACGCGCAACGCGGAGCTCGTGGTCGTGCTGGGTGAAGACATCGCAGCGCTACTCGGCCTGGTGCTGGCCTTCACGTTCGTATCGCTCGCGGCGCTGAGCGGCGACACGCGTTTCGACGCCGCGGGCTCGATCGCCATCGGCGTGGTGCTGATCCTGATCTCGGTCTTCATCGCGATGCGCATCAAGCGCCTGCTGGTCGGGACCTCGGCGGAGGAAGACCTGGAGGAGGCGATCAAGGACCTGATCGGCAACGATCCGGAAATCGTCGCGCTGTTCAACGCCATCACGCAGCAGCTCGGGCCGCAGGTCATGCTGGCGGCGAAGATCCGCATGCGGCCCGGGATCAGCATCGAGCAGGCGGTCTCCAGCATCAATGCGCTCGAGCAGCGCATCAAGCAATCGTTCCCCGAAGTCGGCTGGTGCTTTATCGAGCCGGATATCGAGGACTGAACGGCATCAGTAGCCGCGCTTGATATCCACCACCGAGAGCATGCGCTCGCCCGCCGCGTAACGCCGCAGGTTCTCGCGCGCGATTTCCCAATGCCGCCCGCGATCGAACTCCGAGTCCGATGAGACATGCGGCGTGATGATGACGTTGGGCAGGTGCCAGAGCGGATGATTCGCCGGCAAGGGCTCGGGATCGGTCACATCGAGACCCGCGCCGCCCAGCCGATTCGTCCGCAGCGCTTCCACCAGGTCATCGGTGACCACGGTGCCGCCGCGACCCACATTGATGAAGAACGCGCCCGGCTTCATCGCAGCGAAAGTACTCGCATTGAAACTGTGTTTGGTCTGCTCGGTGAGCGGCAGAGCGTTGACGACCACGTCGGCGTCGGCGAGGAGCCTGGGCAGCTCGTCGGGCAGACCGACGTAACTCACGAAGGCGGGGCCTTCGCGGCTACTTGCACGTGTCGCGGTCACGCGCATGCCGAGCGCATGAGCGCGTTCTGCAACCTCGACGCCAATTCCCCCGAGACCCACTATCAACATGGTCTTGCCCTCGATCGAGACCGCGTGCACCGCTCCGCGCGGCTCGGGCTCCCAGCGACCGCTTACCTGCGAGTTGATGTAGGCAGGCAGATCGCGCGCGAGTGCGAACATCATGGCGATCACGTGTTCGGCCATGACCGGGCCTGCCACGCGTTGCAGGTTGGTGATGAGCAGGTCGCGGTCCCCGATCCCCGGGATGTTCGCACAGCGCTCGATGCCGGCGGCCAGCCACTGGATCCAGTACACGCGCTTTGCGGCCGCGAGGATCTCCGGTGTGCAGAAGCCGATGATCGCGTCAGCCTTTGGCGCATACCGCAGCGCTCCGGCTGCGTCTGAGACGAAGGCGAGTGTCGTTCCGGGTGCAGCGGCCAGGAACCACTCGCGTTGTTTCGCATCGCCAGGGTCGAGCACGATGACGAGTGCAGGCTTGTGCCACTCCTTGCTCTCACGCACCGGTCGCTCGGCCTCGTGCAGGCCGAGCTTCGCGATCAGCGCAGTCGTCTCGGCGGATGCAGCCGGAGGCTCGCCGGCGAATGCCGTGGCCGCATTCGCGATCCAGAGCGACGCGAACAACAACAGCCAACCCTGGAATCGCTGGATTCTGTTCGGCATGCACCTGGCTCCTCGCTGCATCGGCGATTTGACACTGTCCGGCGCGGCTGAAAGCGACAACGTGACGGCTGCAAGCGCCTCAGGATATCCCCTAATCAGCGCGCTGATTGCGTCACGCATTCGCACATGTTCACCAAATTATCACAGAGCACGTGTGCTCCAGATCACCGCCATGTGGGAACCCTCTCCCTATTGTTGGCCGAAATCATGAGTACACCTTCTGCCATCCGCAGCCAGATGCTGATGTCCGACTTCGAGACCGAGCTCGCGGACATCATCGAGCACGGGCGCATCCAGACGGTACTGCAGCCGATCGTCGATCCGCGAGCCCGCACCGTGCTCGGCCACGAAGCCCTGTCGCGCGGCCCATCGGGCACTCGTCTGCACTCGCCGCTGGCACTGTTCGCGGCGGCCATTCGCTCGGAGCGAACGGTTGAGCTCGAGGAATGCTGCCTGGAGCGCGCGATGCAGCGCTTTCGCGGCAGCTCGCTCGATGGGCGCCTGTTTCTGAACCTCTCTCCGTTCACCCTGCTGGCGGCCGATTCACTCGCGGCGTGGCTCGCTGGCTTGCTGGATCGGCTCGGGCTGCCCGCCGGGCGTTGCGTGTTCGAGATCACCGAGCAGAGCCTTTACGAGGACTATGCCGCGATCCGCGCTGCGCTCGACACGCTGCGCGAAATCGGTTGCGAGATTGCGGTGGACGATCTCGGCGCGGGGTACTCGGGGCTCAGGGCCTGGTCCGAGCTCAGGCCCGACTACGTCAAGATCGATCGCTACTTCGTGTGTGACATCCACACTGACGGCGTGAAAGGCGAGATCCTGCGCTCGATCGTCGAAATGAGCCGCGCCATCGGCAGCCGCGTGATCGCGGAAGGAGTCGAGACCGCCGAAGAGTGCAGCGAGCTGCTCGACATCGGCGTCGACTACCTGCAGGGCTATTTCTTCGGCCGTCCGCAGGCGGAGCCGCGGGTGAGCGATCATGCGCTCGCTCATCTCGAGGGCCGCGGCGACACGGAAGCGGCGGTGCGCGCGGAGCAGTTGGCGGTAGATGCGCCGCCGGTC
>DATBIF010000027.1:0-3705 GCA_036557045.1 Steroidobacteraceae bacterium | reverse complement strand
CTGGCGCTGGTTGTGGGCGGAACTTCGCCAGGCGATCATGCCGATCGCGGTGCTCGGGCTTTTCCAGGGCGCCTCGTGGACGCGCTTCGTGCGCTCAGCGGTGCTCGACGTGATCCGGGCCGACCACGTCACCACCGCGCGCGCCAAGGGCCTGACCGAGCGGGTGGTGGTGGTGAAGCACGTGCTGCGCAACGCGCTCATCCCGGTCGTGACCCTGGTCGCGCTGCAGATGCCGACGATCTTCGGCGGTGCGATTGTCACCGAGCAAATCTTCCGCGTTCCGGGCATCGGATCGCTCCTGATCAGTGCGATCCTCGCCAACGACACGCCGGTCATCATGGCAGTCACGTTCGTGTTTGCGTGTCTCGTGATCCTGTTCAACCTGCTCGCGGATGTGCTGTATGGCTGGCTCGATCCTCGCATCACCTTCCGCTGACGCGACGAAGCCGTCGGCGCGGCGCAGCCGGGGCCCCGGCCTCGAAGCATGGCGGCGCTTCCGACGCCATCGTCTCGCCGTCGCGGGCGCGGTCATCCTGCTGATCATCGTGCTCGCGGTCGTCGCCGGTCCGTGGCTGTGGCAGGTTCCCATCAACGACATCGACTTCGGCGCGCAACTCAAAGGCCCCTCGCTCGAACATCCATTCGGCACCGACGATCTGGGCCAGGACGTGCTCGCGCGGATGCTCTACGGAGGAAGGATTTCGATCGCGGTCGGAATCGCTGCGATGCTGATTGCCATCCTCGTGGGCACGCTCGTCGGAGCGATCGCAGGCATGTCGCGCGGCAGCGTCGACGCAGCGCTGATGTGGCTGACCGATCTGTTCCTTTCGCTGCCGCAGTTGCCGCTGCTGCTGCTGCTGATCTACCTCTTCCGCGATGCGCTCAAGGCCGCGTTCGGCGTCGAAGCGGGCGTCTTCATTCTCATCGTCGCGGTGATCGGCGGCTTTCGCTGGATGCCCGTGGCGCGCCTCGTGCGTGCGCAATTCCTGTCGCTTCGCGAGAAGGAGTTCGTCGAGGCGGCCCGCGCGCTTGGCGCGTCGCCGCTGCGCCAGGTCGTGCGCCATATCCTGCCCAATTCGCTGGGCCCCGTCATCGTCGCGGGCACGATCGACGTCGCGGCGGCCATTCTCGCCGAGTCGACGCTGTCGTTCCTGGGACTCGGATTCCCGCCCGACATCCCGACCTGGGGCCGCATCCTGTTCGATGCCAAGGACTCGTTGGACATCGCGCCGCACTGGGCACTCGTCCCCGGCATCGCCATCTTCCTTGCGGTGCTCTCGATCAACTACATCGGTGACGGGTTGCGCGACGCGCTGGACCCGAGAAAGGTGATGTAGGCGAGCGATGAGCGACACCTTGCTCGAGATCCGGGGACTGCGAACGCATTTCGCCACCGACGACGGCATGGTGCACGCAGTGGACGGCGTGGATCTCGCCATCGATGCGGGCGAGACGCTCGGCGTGGTCGGAGAATCGGGCTGCGGCAAGAGCGTGACCGCATATTCCGTGATGCGCCTGTTGCCCATTCCGCCCGCGCGGATCGTGGCGGGTGAGATCCTCTGGCGCGGCACCGATCTGCTCGCCTTGGACGACGAAGCCATGCGCGCCATCCGCGCACGGGAAATCGCGATGGTTTTCCAGGAGCCGATGACGTCGCTCAATCCCGTGTACTCGGTCGGCGAGCAGATCGCCGAAGTCGTTCGCCTGCAGCAGCGCGTCGGACGGCGGGCCGCGCTCGCGCGAGCCGTGGACATGCTCGCGCTCGTGCATATTCCACATCCCGCGCGCCGCGCGACCGAGTATCCGCACCAGTTCTCCGGCGGCATGCGTCAGCGCGCAATGATCGCGATGGCGCTTGCCTGCAACCCCAAGCTGCTGATCGCGGACGAGCCGACCACGGCGCTCGACGTCACGATCCAGGCACAGATTCTCGATCTGCTGTCCGAGCTCAAGGAGAAGATCGGCATGGCGATCATGCTGATCACGCACGCAATGGGGGTCGTCGCCGAGACGGCGAAGCGCGTGGTGGTGATGTATGCCGGCATGGTGGTCGAGGAGGCGCCGGTGCAGACGCTGTTCCGCGCGCCGAGGCACCCCTACACGCAAGGTCTCATCCGGTCGATTCCGCGGCTCGACGCCGGCGACCAAAGGACACGTCTCGAAGCGATCCCCGGCATCGTTCCGAGTCTGATCGATCCGCCTTTGGGCTGCCGGTTTGCGCCGCGGTGCCCGTTCGCCCGTAGCGAATGCACCGCGCAGCCGCCCACGCTGCGGGACATCGCGCCCGGCCACAAGGTTCGTTGCGTGCTCGCGTGACCATCCCGGTCCAACAGCCGCTGCTGCGCGTGCGCGAACTGGTGAAGCACTTCGCGCTCAAGCGTGAGTTTCTCGCGCGCGATGCGGAGAAGATTCATGCGGTCGATGGCGTCAGCTTCGACCTTGCCCGAGGCGAGACGCTGGGGCTGGTGGGCGAATCGGGCTGCGGCAAGTCGACCACGGGACGCTGCATCCTGAGATTGGTCGAGCCGACTTCAGGGGAAGTGCGCTTCGAGGGCCGGAACGTCGTCTCGCTAGACACGGCAGAGCTCCGGCGCCTGCGTCGCGACATGCAGATCATCTTCCAGGATCCCTTCGCTTCGCTGGATCCTCGTATGACCGTCGGGGCCATCATCGGCGAGGCGCTGGTCATTCACGATCTGGCGAAGAGCCCGGCGGATTTCAGGGACCGCGTGGCGGAGCTGCTCGAGGCCGTCGGGCTCAATCCCGATCACGTTCGTCGCTACCCGCACGAGTTCTCCGGCGGCCAGCGACAGCGGATCGGCATCGCGCGCGCACTTGCGGTTTCACCGAAGCTCATCGTATGCGACGAACCGGTTTCGGCGCTCGACGTCTCGGTCCAGGCGCAGGTCATCAACCTGCTCGAAGATCTGCAGGCCAGGTTCAACCTGACCTATGTGTTCATCGCGCACGACTTGTCCGTCGTGAGGCACATCAGCACGCACGTCGCGGTGATGTACCTCGGCAAGATCGTCGAGCGCGCTGCGGCACGCGACCTCTATGCCGCGCCGCTGCATCCTTACACCGAAGCGCTGCTGTCCGCGGTGCCGGTCGCAGACCCCACGCACGAGCGTCGCCGGATGAGACTCGAAGGCGACGTGCCGAATCCGATCAAGCCCCCGACCGGCTGCCGTTTCCACACGCGCTGCCCGATTCGACGCTACCCGCTGTGCAAGGAAGTCGAGCCGCCTCTGCAAGCGAGCGCCGAAGGCCATTGGGTGGCGTGCCACTTTCGTGGGAAGCAAGCATGCTGAGCCTCGAGAGACCGCTTCGAGGTCAGCTGTCGGCCGCGCTCCCAGAGCGACGGGTTACGGCGTGTGCAGCCGCAAACCTATTGCTCCCGAATTCCCGCTTTGCGCAACCCTGCAAACAAATGAGCCTCTGTCTGCCGCCAGAACTCGGCGTTGTCCGAAAATCGCTGGGCCTTGAAGTCGGCGATCGAGAACTGCGGTCGCAGCGCGAGGAGCGCCGCCTTTTCGGCGCCAGCTTTTGCTGCCTGGCCGCTTTGCGCGTAGCCGGCGATCAGGTAGGCATGCGGTAGCCACCAGTTGTCCAGGGCCACGTCCCTTTCGCACGCGTCGATCGCCTCGTCATAGCGTCCGACCGCCATGTACGCCCGACAGCGTTGAAGCATCGCCCATCCCAGCG
>DATBIF010000026.1:0-2990 GCA_036557045.1 Steroidobacteraceae bacterium | reverse complement strand
CGGAAGCGTCCGACGAACACCCAGCTTTCCGCGAGCAGCAGGCGGAACCAGGATCCTTCCTTCTGCGGCGCCCGTCCCCAGTAGATGGCCACCGGCACGATGTCGAGATCGAGAGCCGGATCGGCAGTCGCCGCGGTCACGAGGTGCGCGAGCAGTTCGGGCGGACGCCGGTCGATGCGCGTGCCGAACCAGTTTGCGCTGCGCACCAGGTAACACACGGAGCGCCGCTCGCTGACATCGCCGATCACGAGCCGGCGGCTCGGGCGCGGCAGTCCCAGCTTGACGCAGGTGTCCTGCAGCACCATCAGGTCCGCGAGACTCTGCTGCTCGAGCACGTAGCATGTGAGCCGTTCGCGCCCGGCGAGCCGCTGCGCGATGTCGGCAGGCCGCACGGTGGTGCGCACCCACAGGGAGATGATCTTCCGCAGCACCCACGTGAAGGGCCGCGCGAGATTGGCGCCCACGCTCATGACGTAAGGCCCTGGGGGCCGGGGTCAGTTCTGAGGCTCGGCCGGTTGACCGCCTTCGACCTTGTCGAGCTCGCTGTTGAGTTGCGACATCCGGTCCTGCTGTTGCTGCTGCGCCTGGTCCACGATCTTCTCCTTCTCCTTGATCATGTCGCCAGCGAAAGTGTCTTCCACGCGCATCGGCTGCTCCTCTTTCGGTGGAGTATCCTGCCCGCACGCGCTGAGGAGCATCGTGCACAGCAGGCAAACGAACGGCGTCTTCATGGCGGGCCCCCTCCCGAACGGCGCCAGAGTGTACCGTGAATCCTGACGCTGATCGTCAGGATGGCCTGCGCGCGCAGCTGCCGAGCGTGCTCGCCGGTCACGTGATCGTGCTGACGGGCGCATCGGAAGGCATTGGGCGGGCACTCGCGCTCGAGCTCGCCCGTCGCGGCCTGCGCCTGGTGCTCGCGGCGCGCAACCTCGAGCGGCTCGAGGCCCTGGCGCGCGAGTGCGAGACACTGGGCAGCGCCGCAGTCGCGATCGCGACGGACGTGCTGGATCCCGCGCAGTGCCGCGCGCTCATCGACGCAGCGATTGCGCGCTTCGGCCGCCTCGACGTACTCATCAACAACGCCGGTGGCACCATGTGGGCGCGCTTCGATGCGCTTGCCGACTTGTCGGTGTACGAACACCTCATCCGGCTGAATTATCTGAGCGTCGTGTATCTCAGTGCCGCGGCGCTGCCGTGGCTCAAGCAGACGCAGGGACGGCTCGTGGCGATTGCGAGCATGGCGGGGCTCACCGGTGTCCCGGAGCGCACGGGCTACTCGGCGAGCAAGCATGCAATGGTCGGCTTCTGCGAGTCGCTGCGTATCGAGCTCGCGGGGAGCGGCGTCAGCGTGACGATCATCGCTCCGGATTTCGTGTTGTCGGAGACTCATAAGCGCGCGATTGGGCCTGACGGGCGCCCGCTGGGCGTGAGCCCGATGCGCCAGGAGCGCATCATGACTGCCGAGCGCTGCGCGCAACTCGTGGTGCCCGCCATCGAAAAGCGGCGCCGGCTCCTCATCACATCGCTGCGCGGCCGGATGGGCCGCTGGGTGCGACTCCTCTGGCCGACGTTGATCGACAGGATCGCCGCGCGCGCCATCCGTGAGCGGCACTGAGCACGTCGCGCTACAGGTACGGCTCGAGCGTGATCAGGAAGTACTCGAAGAGATAGTTGATCTGCGGAATGTTCTCGACCAGGCGATGGTCGCCGTCGAGGATGTGCAGCGTCGCCTTGTGCTGCTTCGCGAATCGCACGCTGTTCTCGACCGGCACGACATCGTCGCGCCAGCCGTGCACGATCGTGATCGGGCACTCGGCCGGCTTCGGCGTCTGTTGCTCGTAGCCGGGCATGTAGAACGCCGGCGCGAGCAGGAACAATCCGCGTGCCTGCAGCAAGCGCGAGGCTGCGGTCGCGACGTGGCCGCCGAGGCTCGAGCCGACCAGCACCAGCGATCCGCGCAGATCCTTGCAGAAGCTGAGGAGCCGCGTGACGCGATCGTTCGGATCCTCGATTCCCTGGTAATCGACCGACTCGGCTTCAAAGCCCTCGCTGCGGGCCATCTCAGCCATGGCCGTGATCTTCTCGCCCCAGGGGCCGCTCCCCTTGCCGTGGGAGAAGACGACATATCGATCAGGCATGCGCGCTCCCGTGGGATCTGTTGCGGCTTGCCCCGATGGTAGCAAGCGCGCACGGGTGGCGACAGGCGCTGTACCGACTCAGGGTGGCGACGGTCGGACGGTTCGATCAGCGGCGACTGCGCTGGCGTGCGGGTGGCTTCCAGAGCAGCTCATCGAGCGTGAGCTGCCAGCCGAACTGCTGCAGTTTCACGCGACCGCGCACGAAGCGCACGCCCTCGGCTTCCAGTCGACGGCGTTGCTCGGCGTAGGGTTCGCTGCCGCGCGGGAAAGAGATGCGGCCCGAAGCGTTGATGATCCGATGCCAGGGCAAGCGCAAGCCCGAGGGCGCGTGGCGCAAAGTGTGACCGACCAGGCGCGCACGTCGCGGCAAGCCTGCACGCTCCGCAATCCATCCATATGTGGCCACGCGTCCGCGCGGCACGGCCCTGATTGCTTCGTAGATGCGTTCGAGGACCATGGCGGATGAGGCAGGAGCTGGTGGACGTTGGGTGACACCTGCTCGGCGGCGCCGGCCCCTGTGTTTGCGGGAATACATTCTCGATCTCTGCCTTCATTCCTCGTGATCCGGCGCCGCCGACAGGTTTGTCACCCAACGTCCGCCGGCGACTGCTCTCATGTCTTCACCGCGGCGAACGTGCCCTCGAAGCGTACGACGTCCGTGCCGCCCTGCGAGATCGTGACGGCCACGCGGATGCGCGCTTTGCCACGCCGCTCGAGGGTGCGCAGGAACCGGGCGAACTCACTCGCCTCGGGGAGTGTCGCGCGCGCTGTGAAATCTCCGCGGACTGGCGCAAGGTACTCGACGCGCGAGTCCTGGATGACCAGTTCCGCGTGCAGGTCGTGTTCCTCGAG
>DATBIF010000025.1:0-3824 GCA_036557045.1 Steroidobacteraceae bacterium | reverse complement strand
CTCGAGGCGGACATTCGCGAGCAGCGCACCAAACGCATAACCGGCGCAACGGTGCTTGCGGTGATTGGCTGGGGCATGACGGCTTCCGCCATGCTCATCGCGCCTCCGCTGGCGCTCGCGCAGGCGCTTACGCTGGTCCCGGGCGTCGGCCTGACGCTCGCCGGTGGAGTGGTCACGCGGACATATCGCGGAGCGAATGAACGGCTGCAGCTCGCGCTCGAGCAGGTGCTCGATCGGCTCGAGCGCGGAGAAATTCGCAGCACGCCGAATCAGGGTGCGCTCCCGGGTGTGCCGCAGACGTTCGCCCGCATCGCCGACGAAGTCCGAAAGGCCTTCGAGAATCCACGTCCTAGAACCAGAGGCTAGAGAGTCGCGATGACCGATATCAAACGGGTCGGGGTGCTGGGGTGTGGCCTGATGGGAAGCGGTATCGCGCAGGTCGCGGCGAGCGTGGGTTACGACACCGTCGTGCGCGACGTCTCCAAGGAGGTGTTGGACCGCGGCCGCGCCGGAATCGAGAAGTCGCTCGGGAAATTCGTCGAGAAGGGCAAGCTCTCCGTGCCAGATCGCGAAGCGACCCTCAAGCGGCTGACGTTCACGACGACCGTTGCCGACTTGAAGCCGGTCGATATCGTGATCGAGGCGATCACCGAAGACCTGGCGCTCAAGAACGCGCTGTTCAAGGAGCTGGATGGCTTGTGTGCCCAGGGAACGATCTTTGCCTCGAACACGTCCAGCCTGACGATTGCAGAGATGGCAGGCGCCACCAAACGGGCCGACCGGTTCGTGGGATTGCACTTCTTCAATCCAGTGCCGCTGATGGCGCTCGTGGAAGTCGTACGCACGGTCACGACCTCCGAAGACACATTCAAGCGCGCGTTCGCATTCGCGGCGTCGCTCCGCAAGGAGCCGATCGCCGCCAAGGACACGTCCGGCTTCATCGTAAACCTGCTGCTCGTTCCCTACCTGCTCGACGCCATTCGTGCCGTCGAACGCGGCGTGGGCAGCGTGCCCGATATCGATAAAGCGATGCAGCTCGGCTGCGGGTACCCGATGGGCCCCCTGACGCTGCTGGACTTCGTCGGGCTCGACACGACGCACCACATCGCCGAAATCATGTTCAAAGAGTACCGCGAGGCTCGGTATGCGCCTCCGCCGCTGCTCAAGCGGATGGTACTCGCGGGGATGCACGGCAAGAAAAGCGGCAAAGGCTTTTACGACTACTCCGCAAATCCACCCATCGTCAGCAACCTGGGGCTCTAAATGATTGGTTACGACGCCGCCCGCTGGCACGCGGTCCTCAACGATCTCCCCGCGGCACTTCTGGTGGTCGCGGTGCTCTTTGACTTCGCGGCCGCGTGGACCAAACGCGAATCGCTGCAGTGGGCAGCCATCTGGACGCTATGGGCGGGCGTGATCGGCGGATGGGCCGCGGTCGTCGCCGGCTTGCTCGCCCAGAGCAGAATCGAGCACGGCGAAGCGATCCATGAAATCATGGAGAAGCACGAGAACATGGCGCTGCTCACGATGGGAGTGTTCACCGTCGTGCTGGGCTGGCGACTGATCCGGCGCTTCCAGATGCCCGCCCAGGAGCTCGCGCTCACTCGCGCGCTGAGCGTTGTCGGCATCCTCGGTCTCGTCTGGACGGGAGTCCTCGGCGGGCGGTTGGTATTCGATCATGCCGCCGGAATGCCTTCGGCGAAGTTGCAGGCCGAGCTCGAGAATCGGGAAGAGGGACATCACCACGAGCCGGGCGAGGAGCACGAGCACGATGCGCCTGCGCCAGCCGATACCACCAAGACCGCTGCACCCGCGGCGGCGCCGCACACTCACCCGCCAGGAACCCCTCCGCACTCGCATTGATGGGTGCGCGGTGCGTGGTGCGCGGTGCGTGGACTTGCGGTTGCCTCCTCCTTGCCTGCAACCCCAGAACGACTCGTCCGTCGTTCGCGCCACTGCCGGAGGCGCTGCGGGTCGTGATCAACGCGCCGCCCGAGCGCGTGACGGCATTCGCCGACTCGCTGCTCCGCGCTGACACCGTCGCCGTCTCGTTCGTGAGTGTACGTGACGCGTGGCTCGAAACCAAGGCGTTCGCGGGCACGCACCGCCTGCGGCTCTGGGCCGAGCCCGATGTGTCCGGCAAATCCCGCGTGACGATCGAGGCCGTGTACCGCCCTCGAGAGGACCCGTCGCGGACGATGCGCGATCTCGAGCGCGCATCTCCACCCGGCTCGCCCGGTGAGCAGCGCGCCCAGCTGCTGCTCGCGGCACTCAAGGAAAAGCTTGGGGTCACCACCTACTAGCACGGCGCTCCGGCGCAGCCTCGGCGCGCTGGAGTACTTCACCTTCGGCTTCGGCAGCATGGTCGGCGTGGGCTGGCTCGTCATCATGGACGACTGGCTCGGCCGCGGTGGGCCCGGCGGTGCGATGCTGGGGTTCCTGGGCGGCACGCTTCTCATTCTCCCAGTGGCGCTGACCTATGGCCGCCTGGTGCGTTCCATCCCGGATGCGGGGGCGGAGATCGCGTATACCGAGCGCGTGTTTCCGCGCGGCGTGAGCTTCGCGGCCGGTTGGATGATGGTGCTGGCGTACGCGATCGTGTGCCCGTGGGAAGCGGTCGCCATCGGCAATCTGCTCGCCCGCATCATCCCCGCGATCAATGATGTTCCGCTATACACCGTCGCGGGCAAAGTCATCACGCTGCCGCGCTTGATCGCCGGTCTGGTTCTGACGGCCGGAATCGGGTCCATCAACTACCGCGGGATCCGCCTGAGCGGGCGGTTTCAGGATATCATGACGTTTGGCCTGCTGGCCTGCTTTGCGCTGTTCGTGGTACTGGGATTCGCGCGGGGCTCAGCGAGCAACGTGCAGCCGCTCTTTGCCTCGTCGGGACCTTTCGTTTCCGTGCTCCTGGTCGCGCAGATCGTGCCGTACTTCCTGACCGGCTTCGACGCGATTCCGAAAGCGTCAGAGGAGGCACATGCGGATCTCGCCCCTTCCACGTTGAGCCGTACAGTCAGTCTCGCGCTCGTCGCTGGCGGATTGTTCTACGTTCTTGTAATCGCGGTCGTCGCGTGGGTGTATCCGTGGACTGATCTCGTGACGCAGCATCTTGGCACCGAGGCGGCGTTCGCGAAGGCATTCGGCACGGAGTGGATCGCTCGGGTGATTCTGGCGGGGGCGCTCCTCTCGCTGCTCAAGATCTTCAACGGCAGTCTCGTCGGCGCTACGCGCCTGCTCTACGCACTGGGTCGCCGTGGCCTCGTCCATCCATGGCTCGGCACAGTCGATGAAAAGTTTGGAACGCCGTCGGTCTCTATTCTGCTGATCACCCTGCTCACCGCAGCAGGCGCATTCTTCGGGGACGCATTGCTCGTCCCCATCACCGAGGTCGGCTCGGCCGTTGGGGCCGTAGGCTGGTGTGCCGCGTGCCTTGCGTTCATCGCGCTGAGGCGGCCGGGCGATGGGCGCGACGGCGTCGCCTTGGCAGCGATAGGCGCGTTGGTGAGTATCGCAATTGTCCTGATGAAGCTGATTCCGGCCGTGCCCGGGAGCTTTCGCTGGGTGGAATGGGTGACGCTAGGAGGCTGGTGCGTGCTCGGGTTTTTGCTCCGGCGTCCGCTCGCGGGCGGGCCGGCTCTCAACGCCAACTAGACCCTGCACCCACTTTTCCATCTGACTCAGATCGATCGCAGCGTCGCGGCACGGACCGTTGGGTAGCTGCATCGTGAGGCCAAGCACCGGCAGCTTGCCGGCGACATCGCGCAGTCCGGTCATCATGTCGCGTTCGCACGCGACGGCGACGACCGCCCGCGGCCGCCGCT
>DATBIF010000024.1:0-9082 GCA_036557045.1 Steroidobacteraceae bacterium | reverse complement strand
TTTGTGTACCAGAAGCCCACGGGCCTCGGCCGCGAAATCCTGGTCCCTGAAGACTGTTGGACGCCAATGCATGTCGGCTGGGAACGCGCGGACATCGGTTACTACTACGAAGGCAAGGGATGGGTGCGGAACGTCTGGCGCGACGGATTCAAGGATGCGCCGCTGTCGGAGGCGGCCAAGCGCGCGCTTCTCGACGTGGAGCTCTACCGGACACCACCGCGTCGGGAGGACTGGGATCGCTGGCTCGACTCCATGACGTACCAGCAGTTTCTCACCGACGTCGTCGGTATCGGCGCCGAGGTCCTGCCCGAGGTCGTCAAGTATCTGAACCCGATGACGGCGGCCATGGGCTGCGGCCTCGGAGCCGACGTCATATCCGCGTACTCGGCGTACAACTTCATCCAGCCCGGGGTCCTCGGCTACGCGCGCTACCAGCTGGGAGGCGCGGATCCGACCGACACGATCTACCTCGCGAGCTTTCCGGGCGGACACGCCGGGACCGCGCGTCACTTCCTCAAGAAGATCATGCCGGCGGCCCTCAAGGGCGAATACCGCATGGCTGACATTCTCAACAGCCCCGTGCAATGGGAGCAGCTGGATCGTTCGGGCGAGCCGGTGCGCATGCGGCTGTCGTCTACGGTCGTATCAGTCGTGCACGAGGGTCCGCCGCAATCGTCCACGGGCGTGGTCGTGACCTATCGTCGCGACGGCAAGCTGTATCGCGTGCGCGCGCGCGCGGCGGTGTTGTGCGGTCAGCAGCACGTGAATCGCCACATCTGTCGCGATGTGTCGCCGGAATACCGCGAGGCGATGAACACGTTTCATCACGCGCCCATGCTGACCGTGAATGTCGCGGTTCGAAACTGGAAATTCCTGGAGAAGCTCGGGATCGCCTCGGCGCGCTGGTTCGAGGGCTTCGGCTGGTGGGTGAGCCTCAGGCGCAATCTGGAAATTCCGGGCCAGGAGACGCAGCCGCTCGATCCAGCCAAGCCGACCGTGCTCACGATGTACAACCCGTTCCCGCTGCCGGGCGTCCCATTCCCGCAGCAGTGCACGCTGGCGCGCATGCAGCTCTTCAACATGAGCTACCGGGACATCGAGAGCGCGGTTCGTGAGCAGTTCACCAAGCTGTTCGGAGACTACGGCTTCGACGCGCGGCGCGACATCGCGGGCATCATCGCCAATCGCTGGGGTCACGCATACGTCGTCGATCCGCCCGGGTTCTTCTTCGGCAAGGATGGCCAGCCGGCACCCAAGGATGTGATCAACAAGCGCTTCTACCGGTTGTCGTTCGGACACTCGGAGCTCACCGGCATGCAGATGTGGGAAACCGCCGCGGGCGAGGGCGAACGAGCGGCGCAACAGATCCTGGAGGTGTCCTGATGTCGCGCATCGCGTGGATCGCGCTCCTGGGCGTGATGTTACTGGTGTCGAGGTCGCCGTCGAACGCCGAGTCCGCGCCCGCCGACGCCGGCGGCGCGAAGGCGGCGGCGTCTCCTGACAGTGCGGAGCTCAGAGCCTTCAAGCGCGCCATCGGCGCGAAGTACGCGCTCAAGGAGAAAGCCTTCGCCGCCCACGATGCCGAAACCATCGTCACGCGGTTTTATTCCGCGGACGTGATCTCGGTCGGCGAGGGCGAGGGCATCTTCATCGGGCGCGATCAGATCCGCCCGCTCTACCAGGAAGTGGTCAAGGACAACCTGGTCAGGATCGACTCGGTGTATACCTACGTGTCGGGCAATGCGGGCTGGGACTGGGCCGATTTCCACGTGACACCGGCTCAGGGAGAGCCGTTCACGTTTGCGATCCTGTTCTTGTGGGCGCGGGTGAATGGCGAGTGGATCTGCAAGGGCGATTTCTTCGTCAACGGCAGTTTCCGCGCAGGCAAGCTCACCCAGGCGCCGGCGCCGGCGCCAAAGTGAAATCGGGTATGCTTCGCGGCGAGCGAAGTGCGCTGCAACTCCTTAGGGAAGGCTATTCATGAGGCTAATCGTGTCTCGCGCGCGCGTGGCTATGGTCGCGGCCTTCGTGAGTGTGACCGGCAGCGCGCCGGCCGGCGCGCAGCTGCGCACGGATCCGCTCTCGGTCGCCCAGCTTCCCGAGCAGGCGAGCCCGCACTGGGTCTGGGCCAACGACATCGTTTTCCACCACATGGTGGACGGCAAGGCGTTCCTGCTCGACGGCGACAGCGGCCAGATGCTCGGAATGCTCAGCACCGGTTTCAACTTCAATGGTGTCGTGCTCGGCAAGCCGGGCGCTGAGATCCTGTCGCCCGAGACCTACTTTGCGCGCGGCACGCGCGGCCAACGCACCGATGTCGTGACCTTCTACGGGGCGCGCACCTTGAGCCCGGTGGCAGAAGTGATCATTCCACCGAAGCGCGCGAGCACCATGCCGATGCTCGCCAGCACTCCGGTCACGGACGATGCGCGTTTTCTCCTCCTCTACAATTTCACGCCCGCGCAATCGGTGAGCGTGGTCGATGTTCCGGCGCGCAAGTTCGTCGGCGAGATCGAGATTCCCGGCTGCGCGCTCATCTACCCGACGGGCCCGCGCGCATTCTTCTCGCTGTGTGGCGATGGTTCGGCGATGCAGGTGCAGCTCGGCGATGACGGCAAGGCGCTGAAGAAGAGCCGCACCCCGAAGGTCATCGACCCGGTGAACGACCCGGTGACCGAGAAGGGCGTGCGCGACGGCAATGGCTGGATCTTCGTGACCTTCGCCGGCAAGGTCGTGCGGCTCGACGCGCCCGGCGGAGCCTTGCGCGTAGGGGAGACGTGGTCGTTGCTCGATGCGGCCGACCGGAAGGCATCGTGGCGTCCGGGCGGCCTGCAGCATCTGACGCTGCACGCGACGACGCATCGCCTGTACAGCCTGATGCACATTGGCGGCGACTACTCGCACAAGGATCCAGGCACGGAAGTGTGGGTTTACGACCTCGCGAGCAAGCACCGCGTGCAGCGCATCGCGCTCAAGGCGCCGGCCACCTCCATTGCAGTAACGCGCGACGCCAGGCCGCTCCTCTTCACCGCCTTCATGGGCGCTTCGGGCGTCAACGTCTACGACGCAATGTCGGGCAAGTTCCTGCGCGCGATCAGCGAGGTCGGCCTCACGCCGACGACGCTGGTCACCTACTGAGCATCTGATGCGGATCGATCCTGCAGTCTCGCTGACGGTCGCCCTGAGTGTCGCGTTGCTCTTTGCCTTCGCGGTGAGCCACAAGCTGCGTACCCGGTCTGAGTTTCAGAGCGTGCTGCGCAACTACGAGCTGCTGCCGGACCAGCTGGTCGCTCCGTTTGCGATCCTGCTGATTGCCGCGGAAGCGAGCGCGGTCGCGTTGCTATTGATGAGCGCGACGCGCGCGCTCGGAGCTGCGTTGTCCGCGAGCCTGCTCTCGGTGTACGCCATTGCAATGAGCATCAACCTGGTGCGTGGCCGTGCAGATCTCGACTGCGGCTGCCTCGGTTTCGCGCGGCGTCAGCCGATTCGCTGGTGGATGGCCGGGCGCAATCTTGCGATCGCCGCGCTCGTGCTGATGGCGGGGCTGCCGACCACAGCGCGCGCGCTGGAGGCTCTCGATCTCGTGAGCATTGGCGGGGCCGTGATCTCGCTGGCATTGCTGTATGCGGCGCATGCGCTTCTGCATGCGGTGCCGCGACTGTCGCGGGGCCACGCATGAGCGTCGCCGGATGGGTGGCCATTGCGCTCCTGTGGCTCGTGATCGCGTGTCTCGCGCTCGTGATCCTGGCGCTTGCGCGCCAGATCGGGGTGTTGCACGAGCGCCTGCCGCAAGTGGGCGCGCTCAAGCTGGCGCAGGCTTTGACGGCCGGCCAGCCCGCGCCGATCGTGGAAGTCGTCGACATGAGTGGCACGCAGCGCCGGATCGGCGGCATCAATCCACAGGCGCGAGAGACGCTCGTAGTCTTCATCTCGCCGACCTGTCCGGTCTGCAAGTCGCTGCTGCCTTCGCTGCGCGCGATTCATCGACGCGAGCGTCCGGTCGTGGAAGTCGTGCTGGCGAGCGACGGCGCGCGCCTCGAGCACGCGGATTTCATCGAGCGGGAGAACCTGCGGGAGTTCACGTACGTGCTGTCGGAGCCGCTCGGGCTGGCGTACGGCGCGGGGCGCTTGCCCTACGCCGTGCTGATGGATGCCGGCGGCATCGTGCGGGCGAGTGGTCTCGTCAATTCGCGCGAGCATCTCGACAGCCTCTTCGAAGCGAAGGAAAGAGGCGTTGCATCGCTGCAGGAGTTCCTGGATTCGTCGTCGCGCGAGGTCGCGTAGCCAGAAGCATCGCGGGGAACCGAAATGGATCACTACGACTCATTGGTTGAACGCTGGAGCCGTGCGCTCGCGCAGACCAGCTCGCGCCGGGGCGTGCTGCGCCGGCTCGGTGCGTTCCTGGTCGGCGCTGCGGCATTGCCCTTGCTGCCCGTCGCGCGCGGCCAGGCCGTCGTACCGGAGAAAGGCGATCCCGCGACCTGCGAATACTGGCGCTATTGCGCGATCGACGGGTTCCTGTGTGCGTGCTGCGGCGGCTCGGTGATCACCTGTCCTCCTGGCACCGAGGCCGCGCCCATTACCTGGGTCGGCACCTGTCGCAACGCGACCGATGGCAAGGAGTACATCGTCTCGTACAACGACTGCTGCGGTAAGAGCTCCTGCGGCCGCTGCCTCTGCAATCGCAACGAGGGCGACCGGCCGTTGTATCGGCCGCAGGCTGCGAACGATTACAACTGGTGCGTGGGCAGCAAGGCGAACATTCCGTATCACTGCACCGTGTCGCGCATCGTCGGCATCGCGGAGAAGAAAGCGTAGCCGTGCGCCAGCTCTTTGCCGCGTTCGTGCTGGCATGTTGCGTGAACCTCGCGGCGCACGCGGACGATGCCGCCCGCGCCAGGCAGAACTTCCAGCTCAACTGCATGGGTTGTCATGGCGAGGACGGCCGGGGGCTCGAAGGGCACGTGCCCTCTCTGCACGGCACGCTGTCGAGAATCGCGAGCGTCCCCAAGGGCCGTGACTATGTGTTGCGCGTGCCTGGCGTAACGCAGTCGCTCCTCTCGCCCGGGGAAGTCGCGGAAGTGCTCAACTGGGCGATCCTGCAGTTCAGCGACGAGAAGGCCGCAAAGCAGATCAGGCCCTTCACCGCTGCTGAAGTCGCCAGCGCGCGCGAGAAATCGCTCCTCGAGATCAGTACGCCGCGCGCCGAGGCGCTGCGCGCCAGCCGCTGAGACGGCGCCTCCGTACAGAGCAGCCCTTGTTCACGCCGGCGGCGCGCGCTCGCGCAGATCCTGCTCCGCCGTGCGAATCGCCCTGACGATCGTCTCCAACGAGTCCAGCTGCGTGCCGAGCACGAGGCACAACTTGGCGAGGAACAGCGCTTCGTACTCACGTCCCGCGCGATCGATGGCGGCCGCGATCAGATCGTAGGCTTGCTCGAGATCCGCCTCTGGCAATGGTGGAGTCATGATCAGTTCCCCAGCGTTTTGAGCAGCGCGCGCCGGATGTCGTCGGGCTCGACATGTTTCCAGCGCGCGGCGACGTGTCGATCGGGCCGTACCAGGTAGAACGTGCCATCGGCGGCACCGTAAGGCGCAAAGGCGTCGGGCGAGACGAGCTCCGCCTGCTCGTCGGCGTGGCGGGCAATGACGATCGGACGAAAGATCGCGCCGGCCACTGAGAGCTCCTCGAAGAAGGCGCGCAGCGATGCGGGAATCAGGCCGGAATCGCTGAAGTACAGGCCGCTGAACCCGGGTCCGAGCAGATCGAGCAGGAAGAGGTCAGCGTCCAGCCTGCGGTTGACGAGCGGCGCTCCCGCCACCGGGCCGGCGCTGAAGGCGTCCTCATGCGCGGTGCGTGTGGTGAGCGGACTGTCGACATAGGAGTAGGGACGCGACTGGCGCGGATTGATGAGCGGGCGCGTCGCCGGGCCATGCACTGCGAGTGACAACGCGGCGGTCTGCAGCAGCCGGTAGCCGCGCGTGGGCGGAGTCATGAAACGGGTGCTGCGCGCCGCATTGTGAAACACGTCGAGCGTCGCACCGCGCCGTTCGAACGAATAGCTGTCGAGCAGGGCCGGCGGGGCGAGACCTTGAATCACGTAGGCGAGCTTCCACGCGGCATTCATGGCATCGGCGAGGCCCGAGTTCAGGCCGCGCACGCCGAAGATCGGCACCAGGTGCGCGGCGTCGCCGAGAAACAGCACCGGCCCGTGGCGGTAGTCGTCGAGCGCCAGCGTATAGGCCTTGTAGAGGCTCCACCATTCGAGCTCCCAGGGTGCCGTCTCGCCGATCATCTGCACGATTGCGCCCACCCGCGCGCGAATATTGTCCTCGCGCAGCGCCTGTTCCTCTGCTTCGTCGTCGCGCAACTGGTAGTCGACTCGCCAGATGTCGTCGGGTTGCTTGTGAACGAGCACCGTCGCGCCCGGATTGGCGGGTGGATCGAAGAACGCCCGCCGCTCGGTCGGATACTGCGAAGCCATGCGGACGTCGACGATGACGTACCGGCCCTCGTACGCATCGCCGTGCAGCTTGAGGCCGAGGAGATGCCGCACGGCACTCCGTGCGCCATCGGCTGCGAGCACATGACGCGCGCGCAACGGATAGGCTCCCAGCGGAGTCTGCACCGTCAAGGTCGCGCCTGCGCCCCGCAACTCGATGCCCGTGAGGCAGCTTTGCCAGCGCAGGTCGATTCGCGGCTCTTCGGTCGTGGCCTCGACCAGGAACTGCTCGACGTACTGCTGCTGCAGGTTGTACATCGGGTAGAAGCGCTCGTGCGTCGAGTGCGGCATCTCGAGGCGATAGACGGGACGCGTACCGTAGTAGGAGGTGCCGTGAGTCCAGCCAAGACCCTTGCGGACGAAGCGCTCCGCGAGGCCGAGCTGCTGCATGATCTCGAGGCTGTGACGCGCAATGCAGATCGCGCGGCTGCCATCGTGGAGCGCGCCCTTCTCGTCGATGATGACGCAGTCAACGCCATGCCGGGCCAGCTCCAGCGCGGCGGTCAGCCCGACCGGACCTGCACCGACCACCACGACATCGTGTTCCCGGGTTGCGCCGCGTAGCTCCGGCGGCACCGTGAACCGGTACTGCGGGCTGGTGAAATAGAGAGAGGAGCCACGGTCGGCCGGGCGGGGCATGAGCACTCCGCAGGTGCAGCAGGATGCGCGGCCCAACGCGCAATGGCGAGGAGTATTGCACGTTGCCGTCGCGCCACACCAATGTGCCGGACCTACCTGCGCGATGCTTAGCGTGTTAACCTTTCTGCAACGGCCAGTGCAGCTGGCTGTCTCTCAGCGCATTCAAGTACGGGGGGAAACAACAAATGTCCTTCGCCACCTTGAAGACTCGGTCGCTCCCAGTCCTGCTGACCGGCCTGATAACGCTCGTGCCGTGTGTGGCCAGTGCCCAGCTTGAAGAGGTCGTCGTCACCGCGCAGAAGCGCGTCGAGAACATCCAGGACGTCGGTATCTCGATCTCGGCGCTGTCGGCGAAGCAACTCGAAGACCTCGGAGTCAAGAATACGATCGACGTTGCTCAACAGGTTCCCGGCCTGCACCTGTTCACCTATTCGCCGGCGTTCACCGTCTTCAGCCTCCGGGGCGTCTCGCAGAACAACTTCCAGGACAACCTGGAAGCGCCCGTGGCCGTGTACCTGGATGGCGCCTACATCGCCAGCATGAACGCACTCAACATGCAGCTCTTCGACATGGACCGCGTCGAAGTGCTGCGCGGGCCGCAGGGCACACTGTTCGGCCGCAACGCGACGGGTGGCGTCATGCAGTTCCTCACCCACAAGGCGACGGACAAGGAGACCAACGGTTATCTCGAAGGCATGGTTGCGGATTTCGACAATTATGCGATCGAAGGCGCGATCGGCGGCGCATTCTCCGATCGCGTCCGCGGCCGGCTGTCGGGACGCTGGGAAACGTCCGACGGGTATGTCGAGCCGGGCACCGCCTTCGGCATACAGGCGGACGGCAGAGATACGGAAGGTGCCAACGGTTACGCACTGCGTGGCAACCTGCAGTTCGACATCAGCGGGAATGTGCTGCTCGACCTGACCGCCGGGTATGCGAAGGACGACGACGTTCCGACGGGCGTCTATATCGTCACGCTGGTGGGCATCGATCCGGTCACGGGCCTCGCCTCGTTCCACAATGCCATCGATCCCGGCACCGGCGCCGGCCCGATGGATTTTCCGCGGACACCGATCACGGGCGATGGCTGGCACCACTTCACGAGCAGCAGGCCCTTCACCGGAACAGACGACCCGAACCTGGTCGACAAGCAGCCGTTCATGGACCGTGAGGTGAAAAACGCCACCGCGACCCTCACGGCGGAGCTCGGCGGCGGCGTGCAGCTCGTGTCCATCACCAACTGGATGGACATGGACAAGTTCTACGTCGAGGACTCTGCGGGCGGTCTCGCGTTCTTCCCGTACAACACCATCAACGACTACAACCAGTGGTCGGAGGAACTGCGCCTCGCGGAATCGGACGGCCCGTTCCGCTGGCAGGTCGGCGGGTACTACCTCGACATGAAGTGGGACACGTTCCAGTCCGTGCAGGGTGCGGCGATTCTTTCCGGCATCACGGGCAGCCCGAGTGACACCCAGAAGCAATCGACATTCGGCGTCATCGATTCGAGAAACTGGTCGCTGTTCGGCCAGGTCGAGTACGACTTCGCGGCTGCCTGGACGGCGGTGCTCGGCTTCCGCTGGTCACAGGACGACAAAGAGCTCGATCTGCGGCGCGTGTTCCAGGACATTCCGCAGGGCATTCAGCCGAACGAAGTTTTCAACATCGACGACGTGGCGATTCCCGGCATCGACAGCATCGACTACGGCGACTGGGCCGCGCGGGCCCAGATCAATTTCAAGCCCACCGATGCCGCGTTGCTCTATCTCGCCTGGAACCGCGGTATCAAGGGCGGCAACTGGTCGCTCGACCCGCTGGGCGCGGTCGACCCGGCAAGTCTCAAGCACGATCCCGAAAAGCTCGATTCCTACGAGTTCGGCTTCAAGTTCGAGATGCTCGATGGTCGCGCGCGTCTCAACGGCGCGGTCTACTACTACGAAT